>CAYHON010000006.1:0-34230 GCA_964358425.1 uncultured Candidatus Saccharibacteria bacterium
GGAGGAATCCTCCGCTTGCTCCATCCGTTTCTTTTGGCGAAATTCGGGGCGGACAAAAATCCTAAATACATCATATCATAAATAAGAGATATGCGAGTGGGACTCCCTAAAATTAGAATTTTTTGGTATAATTAAAAAGTTTTAAGTCCTTTGAAATGCTAGTGGGATAGTCTGAGTGCCGAATTTTATTCTTTATGATGGGATCAACTTATCCTCCTCCCCCTCGTTTGTGCTTCTTTCGAAGCATAAACGTGGGGGCGAGAGGTTCGATAAGCCCCTAGATTATTAGAATTAAGCAAAAACTGTTATGGTTAAAATCAAAACAGGTGGTACTGCTCAAAAATCTGGGCAATATAAAGTAGAGGGTACAAAAACTCTTTAGATTACATTGTCCAAAGGTGATCGTGTTCCTCCTTACGGGGGCAAGGCGAAAACATTTGTACTTGTTGATAAAACAAAACACAAGAGCAGTTAGCCATTAAACTTTTCCCGCTAGCATTTCAGAGGATTTTGTAAAAAATATGAATAATGAATTAGAAAAAAAATTGGGTAATAAATTAGAGATTTTTAATAAATTACACCAGTTTATTATATCTCTTAATCCTAAGATAGAACACCGACTCTCTACTGTGTATGTTCGTTATATGCTAAAAGACGAAATTACTGCCGTTGTATATTTTCGTGGAAAATTTGTGTCAGACTGTAAGTTGAATGTTGGTTTTGCTTTTAAAGAAAAACCCAAAGATCCTAATTTTAAAGATGCGAAATATATGAATTATCCAAATATAAGTTATTGTATTAAATTGAAAACTGAAAAAGATATTACAAAAAATTTAACAAAACAATTAAACAAAATATTATTTTAAATAAATTGTTATGCGAAATGATATCCTAAACACAATTCAAAATATTGACTGCCTTGAAGGGTTTAAAATGATACCAGATAATTCTATAGATCTTATTTTTACAGACCCACCATACGGCTTAAATAAAACTGGTATAAAAAATGATCACGACTTGAGTTTATTTTATTCGTCTTTACCAGAAAGTTATAGAGTTTTGAAAGACGATTCTTTTTATGTAACCTTTTTTAGTACTAAATTTTTACCCGAGATATTTAAAAATAATCCATTTACCTATTATTGGAATTTTATTCTGCATTGTCCTAATGGTAGAGTTTCTTCATCAATTGGATTTACTAAATATATGTCTTGTATTGTATTTAAAAAGGGGAATGCAAAAATTGTTAGAAAAGGGAAAGATATATTTATGGATACTCCAGGTTCCATGATTGAACCAGATGAGGGTTTTATTAATCATCCAACACCTAAACCTAAAACATTTATAAAAGAAATATTAGCTATATTTTCGAAAGAAAATGATGTTGTTTTAGACCCATTTATTGGAAGTGGTAGCGTTGCTGTGGCGTGTAAACAAACAAAAAGGAATTATATAGGTTTTGAAATTGATGCTAGTTATAGTAAAATAGCTAATGAGAGAGTAAAAAAATTTTAAATATGGAAAATAAGAAAGAAATTTTAGGTCAATATTTTACAAAAATAGAAATCGTAGAAAAATTACTCGATTTGCTTTTTATGTATAGAAAATATCCTAAAAATATATCTATCCTTGAGCCATCTTTTGGAACTGGTAATTTTATCAATGTATTAAAAAATAAGGGTTATAAAAAAATAATAGGATATGAAATAGATGATGAGTTAACACCCAATCCAGCAGATTTTTTTGAAACATCATTAGATGACAAATTTGATCTTATTGTTGGGAACCCTCCTTTTACAAAATATAATTTAAATGATAGTTATTATTATGCTTCAAAATATAAAAAATCAAAATTTAGCCCCGAGCTATATTTGGATTTTTCTGATATAAAAAAAGATAAACAAAAGATAGAAAACGCTTTTATTTTAAAATCACTTAAGCAACTTAAAAATAACGATTCTTCTATTGGTTTTGTTTTACCAATATCATTTTTTATTAAAAACAAGAATTCATTTGTTAAAAATAAACTCAGAGAATTATTTTCAACTATAGTAATATATCAAAATGACAAGATATGGTTTGATCGAAATATACCTTGCTGTTTTGCTTTATTTACTAATACAATTGAATTTAAAAACAAAATCATTGTTATATATGAAAATGGTAAAAAAAATGAAGATGTTTTTGATATTTCAAATATAAACGAGGAACTTATTCCTGAAGTTATTTTTCATAAAAATCATGGTTTCATTAATAATGAAAAAGGAATTCCTCTAAGAGATTATTTTAGTCTTAATAATATTAAAGCAAAAAAGTCATTCAAGGATAATAATATATCTGCAAAAAATATATTAGAAAAAAATAAAATACCCAATGGTGCTAATGTCTCTGATTATAAAATTGCTGTTGTTAGAGTTGGTAATTCCAGCGTTGGTAAATGCGGTTTAATTAATATAAAAAGCGACATCCTTAATGATATGTTTTTTATATTTGATTTTAAAGATGGATATAATAAAAACAAAGAAATTAAGGAGAAAATTTGCCAAAATATAAATTCAAAAATAGATTATTTTAGAAATATTACTTGTCGGGTAGGCAGTAAATCTATTAAAAAAGAAAATATTTACGACTTCAAAGTTGAAGTGTAAATTATTTATTATTTAAAGTTGTTTCAATAGTATTTTTAGTATTTCTTGAATATCAAAATTGTGTCTTCTTGAACACATCGCAAATATTTTCAGTAAGTCAAATAAGGTATTAATATTTTTTGCATCAAAAACATAGATAAGATTATCTTCATTGGTTGATGGTTTCCCATATAAATCCTTACCATTTTCAAATGAAATTATAGGTATAGAAAAATAAACCATTGGCTGAACACCTGAAGCATATTGTTGTTTTTGTATAGAAACCTCAATTTGAGTATTATCGGTTGTTTCTATCATAAAAAGAGTTGGCAATTTTATGCTTGTTTCTTCAAAAGAAATTCCGTTTAAATTAATTTTTTTATTATGTTCAACTTCTATTTTCTTTTCATCAATAAACTCAGAATAATTTTCTATCTCTTTTAATAATTCAATAATTTTATTTTTTGAAATTAAACCGATTTTTATAGAATCAAAAACTAATTCAGACAACTCATATGGATACTTAGTTTTTTTATTAGCACCAACAAAAGTTAGGTTGGTCAATTTTGTTTCTTTTTTTCCTGCTTGCACATCTGTTACAACGGCGTCATATCCTATTTGCCATTCTAAATAAACATCTTTACTGAAATCATTTCCCTTAGTTGCAAAAGTATCTCCGAAATTTAGATTATTTACTCTAGTTTTAAACCTAAATTTTCCATCATTCGTAGCTCTTATATTCAATATTATTTTATCCTTTTCTATTTTATAGTTCATATTACTTTATTAATTGATCGCTAGAAATTCCTAACGCTTTTGATATTTTTTCAATATTAGTAAGGGTAATATTTTTTTCTGCTCTTTCTATCATTCCAATATATGTTCGATGGACTTTTGCAAGAGAACCCAATTTTTCTTGAGATAAACCAAGTCTCATTCTTTCAGAACGAACTTTTTTACCAAATTTTATAAGCACTTCTTTTTTCATATTGATAACTCTAGTATACACATTTGCAATTTTAAGCTCTACATACTATAGTTAGCATATGGTTCTGTGTCCGCCCCGAATTTCGCCAAAAGAAACGGATGGAGCAAGCGGAGGATTCCTCCCCAGACCCCTCCTCCTCCGCTTGCGAAATCCGAAATCAGCCGAGGTTTTGCGGAAACCATATCCCCAGAAAATTGCTTCCGCAAAACCGAGCCCGTATTGTTAGAGCGTACGAGGTAGTTCCGAGCCACCACGCACGCGGAGCGTGCGATTAGTCGGCATCAGGATTTTGTTCGTAAAAAGTTCTGACTTTGTTAATGACACACCAAAATAACAAAAACACCCCCTTAGTTGCGGGGTATTTTTGTGTGTGTTAGACAAAATAAAACTACCGAAGACTCCGTGGGAAATCTCCGGTAGGTTGTTGTCCGACGCCGGGGAAAGCGTCAGATTGTTACTTAAGTCTGGTCGGTATGGAACCAGACTTTTTTTTCGGCCTGCGAGTTGCAACCGCTTGTCGCTGGGATTGGTGCGGGCGTTCCTCGACGGTTACGTTGGGCAAAAGGTGCTCTGGGCACCCTTCCGCCACTTTTTCTCGTACCAGCTCGAGGCGGGCGGGCAAAATCTGCAAATGAACCCGCGGAATTGGACAGCCCCGAGTCTCGGCGTTTTTCAGGAAATCACCGAGACAGCCTTTGATCCCCACACTTCCAGGAGTTCCGAGACCGATGGCGTGGAGACCAGTCCTGTGGTCATCTACACAGCCATACAGGTGACATGGGCTTCCCGTTTTTCCATTCATATCGATCGAGATGAAGCCCAAGAATGCGGAAGTGCAACCTTCTACATCTGATACAGGCCCGCGATGCATGACATCTCCCCTTTTTTCTGTTCACTTCTGCCCCGTCGGTATAGGAGGCCGACGGGATTTACTTGTGCTTCCTAAACAGGCTTTTGTTAAGGGATATTCAACCCTCCTTTCCGCCTGTTAAAGCAACTTACTTTTTATAGTAAAAAATAAAACTAAAAAATTTTAGATAGCTGGCGGAGCCTGGCCCAGGGGGATGGGGCCCAACTTTTCCTATATCACCGCCAGCTATCCGGAGAAATAATGCTTTGTGGAACTAACTTTAAGGTATATCTCTTTCAAAATAATGTCAACCCCACACATATTTTCCCGACTAAATCGATTACTAAATAAGTTTGTCCTTTCTAAATTAAGATCCGCCGGTATTTTGGGTAAAAAAAATATTATTGGCAATGGGGCCCGTTATTGCTATACTTTCTAAATGGAAATCAAACAATTGGATCTGGCTACCCTGCTTAAAAAAGTGGAGGAGTTAAAAAAAAGCGGGACGGTGGATTTGTCCACCGAAGAGGATTTAAGCATTGCCGTGATGAATCTCATCAGCCTGGAGGAGCATTTTTATTTCACGGGCGAGAAAACCGGCAAAAAAGAATATTTTGACCTGCTGGGGGAAGTGCGGGAGCAGAGAAAGGCTCTACTCGCGCGGATGATAGACAAGCACGAAGGCGAGACGTGGTGTATTGCCAAGCATCTACTCGCGACGACCATGCGCCTGATTGAAGTGGGCACCAAATTACAGACCGACGGCAAGAAAGACGAGGCCAAGGAAATATTTGACCGCGCGTATAAAATTTATTCTATGTTCTGGGGTCTGCGCCTGAAACTCATAAATATTGATAATTTGAAACAAGCCGCGGCTGACGAGAAGCCCTGGACCATGCGTGACATAGTGGATAAATTGGTCAACTGCTGTGATGAATAAAACCATAGTTGCCGTCTTAGTTTTAATTATTGCTGTTTTGGTAGCAGGGTACATAATGCTTCGCCCGCGGCCTCTGGCCGCAAATTTGGATGATTTTGCTCGGTGTCTGACGAGTAAGGGGGCTATAATGTATGGCGCCGAATGGTGCCCCCATTGCCAGAATGAGAAAAAAGCTTTTGGTAAGTCTTTTCAATATATAAATTACGTGGAGTGCCCCGATGATCCGCAAAAGTGCCTCGCGGCGGGCATTGACGGCTATCCGACCTGGATTTTTGTCAGCGGAAAAAAATTGGAAGGGGAGCAGGGGGTGGTAAAATTAGCGCAGGAAAGCGGATGCTCTCTCCCGGAAATAGCAAGATAAGCTAAAGGATTTTATCTTTGATGTCTAAAATCAAGAATTTCCGCAAGTTGGCCAAAACGGACTTAAGAAAAAAGGCGCTGGAAATCGCCGAGGCGGGACTACAGGCCATTGATACCCAGAAAATAATCCGGGAGGCGGTTGTTTTAACTGAAGAAAAATTAGTAGTGAAAAACAAAGAATTTATCCTAGCGCGGGTTAGGAGAATTTTTGTTGTTGGCATAGGTAAGTGCTCGCTGGAGGCGGCCATGGCGCTGGAAAAAATATTGGGCGATAAAATCCAAGGGGGGATTGTGGCGGATATCCGCGAAGGAAAACTCTCGCGGATTAAATATTACCAAGCCACTCATCCGTTTCCCAGCGAGGCCAACGTAAAAATAACTTCGGAGATAATAAAACTGCTTTCGGGACTGAAGGAAGAAGATTTGGTTATTTTTATCGTTTCCGGGGGCGGGTCTACAATCCTTTGCCAGCCGCCAAGTATGGAGTATCAGGATGAGGCGGCGGTTTTGGACCGGCTGATACGAAGCGGGGCAGATATACAGGAAATCAATACTCTCCGCAAACATCTCTCGCTGGCCCGCGGGGGGTATTTGGCCAAGCATGCATATCCCGCCCGGGCGGTGTCTCTGGTTTTTTCGGACGTGGTGGGCAACCGGCTGGAATTTATTGCCTCGGGCCCTACGGTCAAAGACACCACCACTTATGTTGATGCCCAAAAAATACTGGAAAAGCACAACAGTCAGGGACGTTTTGATTTTTTTATGGATAAGATTATTGAGACTCCGAAAGAAGAAAAATATTTTAAGAACGTGGATAATATCCTGCTTGTCTCCAATAAAATAGCTTTGGCGGCCATGGCGGCTAAGGCCTTGGAGCAGGGCCTGACGCCTAAAATTGTTACGGATAGAATGTCGGGTGAGGCCAAAGACGTGGGGCTGGAAATTGTGCAAGATTTGACCAAGGCCGGCAGCGGATCGGCCCTGCTTTACGGAGGAGAAACTACGGTTACGGTCAAGGAAAAAGGACACGGCGGACGTAATCAGGAGCTGGGGCTCTCGGCTTTGCGTTTTATTCGGGATGACCAAATCCTGTTGGCTTTGGCCTCCGACGGTCGGGATAACTCCGAGATAGCCGGCATTATTTGTGATACAATGACTAAAGATACCACCCTGGAAAAAGGGCTGGACTTGGAAAAATATCTTGCCGAAAATCAATCCTACGATTTTTGGAAGAAAAACGGCAATTTTTTATCAACCGGTCCTACCGGCTCCAACATATCGGATTTAATAATAGCCCTAAATTTATAAAGGAATGCAAAGTAGAAAAAAGGTATTTGTTCTCTGGTTTAAGGAAATAACTCTGAAGGACGTTCCTTTAGTGGGGGGCAAAAATGCGGCGCTGGGGGAGATGTATTCTCATCTGACGGAGCTTGGTATAAACGTGCCCAATGGTTTTGCCATTACCGCCGCCGCTTACAACTATTTTTTGAAAAAAGCCGGTTTGGAGAAAAAAATAAAAGATGCTCTGAAGGGGCTCGACACCGGCAATCTGGAGGAACTGCACAATTGCGGAAAAAAAGTCCGTGAACTTATTTTAAATGCCGAATTGCCGGATGATTTGCGGGAAGAAATCGTCAAAACCTACCGCGAGCTGGGCGACAATCTACATGTCGCGGTCAGATCGTCGGCCACGGCCGAGGATTTGCCCGGAGCGTCTTTTGCCGGCCAGCAGGAAACTTTCTTAAATATCTCCGGCGCGGACAGCTTGCTGACGGCTGTTCGCAAATGCATCGCTTCTCTTTTTACCGACAGAGCCATCTCCTACCGCGTAGACAAGGGTTTTGCCAATTTTAAAATTGCTCTTTCCGTAGGGGTGCAGAAAATGGTGCGTTCGGACTTATCCTCCTCCGGCGTGATGTTTACGATTGATACCGAAAGCGGTTTTGACAAGGTGGTGGTGATAGAGGGGCTATGGGGGCTGGGTGAGATGATTGTGCAAGGCAAGGTGACGCCGGATGAATTTCAAATCTACAAACCGTCTTTAGCCAAAGGATTAAAATGTATTTTAAGCAAAACTCTGGGACAGAAAGATAAAAAATTAGTTTACTCCGAGCATGGAACCCGCGAGGAGGAGGTGGATAAAAAAGAACAGTCCGAGTTTTGTCTGACCGACCGTGAGGCCAAAAAAATGGCCGAGTGGGGGGTAAAAATAGAGGAATTCTTTTCCAAAAAACATAAAAGATACCAGCCGATGGACATTGAGTGGGCCAAAGACGGGCGTACGGGCGAACTTTTTATCGTGCAGGCCCGGCCGGAGACTATCCACTCGGCCCAGGACAAAAATATATATAAGGAATACCGCCTGACGGGCAAGGGTCGGACGGTATTGGAGGGGGTGGCGGTGGGAGCCAAAATCGCCTCGGGCTTGGCTAAAATTATAAACAATCCCAAAGAAATCGGGCGTTTTAACCAGGGGGAAGTTTTGGTGACGGATGTCACCGATCCGGACTGGGAGCCGATTATGAAAATGGCTTCCGCCATTGTCACCGACAAAGGGGGGCGGACGAGCCACGCGGCTATCGTCTCCCGCGAGCTGGGCATTCCCTGTATTGTCGGCTCCAAAAGCGCTACCCGGGATTTGCAGGACGGCCAGGAGTATACGGTAGACTGCGCCGGAGGCGAGATTGGTAAAGTATATGCTGGCAAAGTTTCTTTTGAGGTCCTGGAGCACAATCTGAAAAAAATCCCCAAGACGAAAACGCATATCATGGTCAACATCGGCTCGCCGGATGAAGCTTTCAAAAACCATCTTCTGCCGGTCAAAGGAGTCGGTCTGGGGCGGCTGGAGTTTATAATCGCCTCGCACATCAAAATCCATCCCAATGCTCTGATTGATTACCATAAAATAAAAGAACAATCCGAACATAGGCCGGAACTTCGCAAGATAATCCACGAAATTGATAAGCTGACGCAGGGGTATGAAGACAAGGCGAGCTACTATGTGGAAAAATTGATGGAGGGTATTTCTAAAATCGGGGCGACCTTCTGGCCGCACCCGGTTATAATCCGCTTCTCCGACTTCAAAACCAATGAATACAGCAAGCTTTTGGGCGGGGAGCTTTATGAGCCGAAGGAAGAAAATCCCATGCTCGGCTGGCGCGGAGCTTCCCGTTATTACCATCCCCAATTCATCCGGGCTTTTGGGCTGGAGTGCCGGGCTATGAAAAAAGTGAGGGAAGAAATGGGGCTCGGCAATGTCCTGCCCATGATACCTTTCTGCCGCACGCCGGAGGAGGGAAGACAAGTGGTGGAGATAATGGCCGAGCACTGCTTGGATCGGAAACAGGACCAAGAATTGAAAATATATGTTATGTGCGAGATTCCTTCCAATATACTTCTGGCCGATGAGTTTTTGAAAATTTTTGACGGCATGTCTATCGGCTCCAACGACCTTACCCAGCTGGTTATGGGAGTGGACCGCGATTCGGATATAGTGAATAAAGTAACCAACGAGAACAACCCCGCGGTTACAAGTATGATAAGGGACATAATCAAAAAATGCCGCAAGCAGAAAAAATATATCGGCATCTGCGGCCAAGCACCTTCGGACTATCCGGAGTTTGCCGAATTTCTGGTCAAGGAAAAAATAGAAAGCATTTCTTTGAATCCGGATAGCGTGATTAAGACAATTTTGGCGATAAGCCACCAAGAAACCAAACTAAAAAACAGGGCAAATACTCATGAGGATAAAAGCCGTAGAAGTTAGGGAAATTTTTGATTCGCGCGGACAACCCACTTTGGAAGTGGAGCTGGCCGTGGAGAGTGGAATTATGGCCAGAGCGGAAATTCCCTCGGGGAAAAGCCGCGGCAGTACGGAGGCCGCGGTTTTGTCTTTGGCCGAAATACAAAAAGTTCTGCCCGCCGCGCAAAGCGAGGTTTTGAAAAATGATTTTGCAACGGCCGAAGAATTGGACAACTTTTTAATAAAGCTGGACGGCACGGCGGATAAAAAAAAGTTGGGGGGCAATCTGTTGCTGGGAATCTCCGTGGCTTTTTGGCGAGCTTTGGCCGAGGAGAAAAAGCTGGAGGTCTGGGAACTTTTAAACAAAACTTTTTTTAAGTCTCAAGACTCGGATAAAAAACCGCTTATTTTTTCCAACTTCATCAACGGCGGGGAGCATGCCCGCAACAATTTAGACCTTCAGGAATATCTGGTCATCGCTAAAACTTTAAACAATTTTGCCGAGACGACTAAGAAGCTGGCGGGGCTCTACGAAAAACTGGGGGATGCGTTGCGTCAGGACCGGAAACTTGAAAATATTCCGTTGGGGGACGAAGACGGCTACTCGCTTGATTTTGAAAACAATTTTCAGCCGGTGGAGATATTGGATGGTCTAATCAAAGCGGAAAATATGGCGGGAGATTTTAATCTGGGGCTGGATGCGGCCGCCTCCGGTTTTTACCGCGGGGATAAGTATCATTTTGAAGGTAAGGATTTAAGCTCGGCCGAATTGCAAGAAGTTTATCTGGAGTATTTCCGAAAATCCGAATTGCTGGTCTCCATAGAAGATCCTTTGGCGGAAACCGACCTAGAAGGATTTGCCTCGCTGAAAACAAAGATGGGAGATAAATGGCTGGTGGGGGATGATCTCACGACCACCAGTCCAGCGCGCATTGCCGAATTTGCCGATAAGGGACTGATAAATAGCGTTATTATCAAGCCGAACCAAATTGGCACGGTCACCGAGACGTGTCTGGCGATAAACAAAGCTAAAGAAAAGGGCCTGAAGTTTATTGTCTCCCACCGGTCGGGGGAGACGGAAGATAATTTTATTATTTCTCTTGCCCGCGCGAGCGGGGCCGACGGCGTGAAGATAGGCGCTCCCCTAAATGAGCGCATAGCTAAATTTAACGAACTCATCAGGATATACTAACTATGACCCGCAGACTTTATATCTTGCCTTTTGACCACCGCCAATCGTTTTTAAAAATCTTGGGTTTGGATAAAAAAGATTTGACCGCCGATGAGACGGCATCAGCCGCGGATTATAAACATCTCATCTACGAAGGATTTTTGCGCGCCTTGGAGGATGGAGTCTCCAAATCGGCTGCCGCGATTTTGGTGGATGAGCAGTTTGGTTCTAAAATCCAAGGTGAGGCCCGGGCTCTGGGAATTACCCGCATTTTGACGGTGGAGAAATCCGGACAGGACGAATTTGATTTTGAATACGGCGACAAATTCGGAGAGCACATAGACAAGTTTAAACCGGAATATGTCAAAGCGCTGGTCCGCTATAATCCGGATGGACCCCAAGATTTAAATCGGAGGCAGGCCCAAAGACTTAAAATAATCAGCGATTTTTGCCGACAAAACAGCTATGGATTTTTATTCGAGTTGCTGGCGGTTCCCACTCCCGAACAGCTGGCCGAGTGTCATGGAAATAAAGACGAGTATGAAAAAACCAAGCAGTTTGAGGTAATGATAAAAAGCATAGCCGAGTTGCAGGGCGCGGGCGTAGAGCCGGATGTGTGGAAAATAGAGGGATTGGAAGACGGACGGCAGTTGCGGGAAGTGATTGGACAGGTTAGGCGGGACGGACGGGATGGAGCTGGTGTGGTGGTGCTGGGACGCGGCGAGGAGGAAGAAAAAGTGCGGAGGTGGATTGAAGTTGCGGCGGGAACCGAAGGCGTGATAGGATTTGCCGTAGGGCGCACGGTTTTTGCCAAACCTCTGGCCGACTATCGGCAAAAAGTGATTTCCCGCGCGGAGGCCGCCCGGACCATCGCCCAAAATTATAAAAAATTCGTAGATTTGTTTGAATCTGCTGACCAGGCATGAGAAAAATCCGTTTAGCCCGATTTACGCTATTTTTTTGACTAAACGCATAAATTATTGTACCCTATAAACAGGGTATTTTTTAAGCCTATCTCGTGACTTTTTTGGGCCAATAAGCCCTATCTATGACTACCAATCACCTGGAGGATATAAATCCCAATACGGACTATCTAAATATGAAGGATGAGGAAATCCTAAGAGCCTCTCTGCGCGAGCCGGCGCTTTTTCAGGTACTCGTAGATAAATATCAACATCCTCTTTTTAGAGCGGCCCACCGGATAGTAAGGGGTCAGGAGGAGGCGGAAGACATAGTCCAGGAATCTTTCGTTAAAATGTATAGGAACGCCGACAAGTTTGAAAAACTGGAAGGGATTGAGTTTAAATCCTGGGCCTATAAAATAGTGGTAAATACCGCCATCACCCACTACCGCAAACTCAAAAAAAGAGAGTATCTGGTGGAGGATCCGGCCTTGTTTGATATATCAGACGATACCCGGGCGGAGGACAAATATATGGCGGCTGACGCCAAGACCGCGGTGGCCGGGGTACTCCAAAATATGCCGGAGCACTTGGGCGGAGTATTGAAAAAATATTACCTAGAGGATAAATCATATAAAACCATCGCGGCAGAGGAAAAGATATCCATACCGACTCTCAAGATGAGATTATTCCGGGCCAAGAAAGTTTTTAGAAAAATAATCGGCAGTAAAGATAAATTTAACGATATTTAAATAAATATGGAAAAAACATCAAACAGATTCCGGGGGGAAATACTGACCAAGATCTACAAAGTCTGGCTGACCCGCAAGTTTTTGCCCATTTTTATCGCGGAAATTATCATTCTCTCGGCGGTTATCTATGGGCTCGCGAGACTGGTATTTTTTAAAAAAGTGATAGAAAATGCCATGCGGATGGAGATCGTCAACGCTTCCGGTATCTTCAAATATCTGGCCTTGGCCTTTGCCCGTACCCCGATGCTGACAAAAACGCTTATTGTGGCTCTGGTGATATTGCTGGCACTCTTGGTGCGCTTAATAACCCAGGGGATTTTGCGTTGGATTTTGGTGAGGAAAAATTATTTTGGAAAGCCTGACTCTCGGTAGCACCTCGGTCAGACTTAAGCGCGGCGGATGAAAGATATAATTATATATACGGATAAAGATATTATTGTCATAAACAAGCCGCCGGGGATTTCGGTGCACGGAGGAATTTCGGTAAGCGGAAAAACTCTCACCGATTTTTTGGCGGAAGAATTTCCGGAAATAAAAAAAGTTGGGGATGATCCGGTATTGAGGCCGGGGCTGGTTCACCGTCTGGATAAAGACACAACGGGCGTAATGGTGGTGGCGAAGAATCAGGACACTTTTAAAAAACTTAAAAATATTTTTAAAAACAGACAGGCCGAGAAAGTTTATTGGGCCGTGGTTTGCGGGCGGGTAAAAGAAAAAAAAGGAATTATTTCTTTTCCGATAGGAAGACTGGTCAAGAATCCCCTAAAAAGGGGATCAGAAACCGGCCGGACCAAGATACGCGGAGCGCGGGAGGCGCTGACCGAATATCTGACTTTGCAGGCGGGGCCGGAATATTCTCTGCTGGAATTGAGGCCCAAAACGGGCCGGATGCATCAGCTAAGAGTCCATCTGAAAGCTCTTGGTTATCCGGTGGCTTGTGACCGGATCTATGGGGGGAAAAATGTGTGCTGTCCTAGTGGCGCGGGGAGACAGCTTTTGCACGCTAAATCTTTATCTTTCAGTATGCCTGAAGGAAAAAAATGGCATTTTGAGGCCGACCCGCCGGAGGATATGGCGGCAGCCATAAAAATGATAGGGGTTGCCTGATTATTTTTTATGTGCTAATAATAATCATTATGCCCCGTGCGACAACTTCGATTGCCGCCTAGGCATAAAGAAGATTTTGTTTGTAATAGTATCATTATTGTAAAAAAATAACTTTTTATAGCTTCGGTGGCGGTAATAAATATCCTTATCGAAGTTGTAGCACAGGGTATGCTAAGCGTTATAGAAAAATCTAACTTAAGGTCCGACTTGCCGGAAATCTCCAGTGGCGACACCGTCAAAGTTTTCCAGAAGGTCAAAGAAGGCGATAAAGAGCGCCTGGCGGCTTTTGAGGGTATGGTCATAGCCAGAAAACACGGCCGGGGAGTGACCGCTACTTTTACCGTGCGAAAGGTGGTGGACGGCGTGGGGGTGGAGAAAATATTTCCTCTGCACTCGCCGACCATAGGCAAGATAGATGTCATAAGCCATGCTAAAAATAGGCGGGCCAAACTTTATTATATACGTGAAAAAGCGGCTAAAGAGATACGAAGAAAGATGAAGCAAATCTGGGCCGAAAAAACTCCAGTCGTTGTTGCGGAAGAAACGGCTCCGGAAGAAAAAGGAGAATAAAGATGTAATGGCCAGCTTAGCTGGCTATTATGTTGTCAAAAAATAGGTAGACGCAGTATAATAGAGTTATGGGGAAACGAGGACCAGAACCCAAGAAAAAGGTATTAATAAGCTGGACGCCTAAAATGGCTTATGCTGTCGGTCTTTTGACAACCGATGGCTGTTTGTCTAAGGATGGACGTCATATTGATTTTACTTCTAAAGACAAAGACCTTATAGAAACTTTTAAGGATTGTTTAGGATTAACAAATAAAATTGGTAAAAAAACTAGTGGATATACAAATAAAAAAAGTTCTTTTAGGGTTCAATTTGGGGATATAAATTTTTATAAATGGCTTTTAAAAATTGGTTTAACTCCCCATAAGTCAAAGAGTGTCGGTGTTTTAAAAATACCAGATAAAGTATTTTTTGATTTTCTTAGGGGTTGTTTTGATGGTGATGGTACCATTTTCTCTTATTGGGACCCCAGGTGGCATAGCAGTTATATGTTTTATATACAGTTTGTTTCGGCAAGTCCGCCCCATCTTCAATGGCTTGAAAAGACAATTAATCGGTTAGCGGGTGTCTCGGGAAAAATTAACGAGTCTAAAAGGGCATACCAGCTTGTATTTGCCAAGAAATCAAGCTATATTTTGTTTAGGAAAATGTTTTATATAGAAGATATTCCTTTTTTGGAGAGAAAACATAGAAAGGCGATAACCATATTTAAAACAGACGAATTACATAATCATGCGCGGGTGGTGTAATTTGGTAAACACGCCATCTTGAGGTGATGGTGCCCGCAAGGGCGTGGAGGTTCGAGTCCTCTCCCGCGCAAAATATAAGAGCGGCGCAAGTAGTTGCGCCGCGTCGGGATTTGAAGCTGTGGATTGAGTGGTCTTCTTTATGTGGTATAATCTATAAACAAGACTAAAAAGGTCGGTCTAAAATTTTATTAAAATACATATGGAACACGATAAAAATGTTTGTGCTAATTGCAACTGTTCTCACCACAAGTTTGTGCCTCTCCTGATCGTTTTGTTCGGCCTCGCTTTCGTCGCCCAGAATATGGGCTGGATGAGCATGGACGCGGTAAGCAAGACCTGGCCGGTATTGGTAGTGCTGGCCGGTTTGTTCAAAATGTTCGGCAACAAGTGCAAGTGCTGCTAACAGGTGTAGTAACTTGGTTAAGGAAAATGCCACGAAAACGCGACCGCAATTTCGTGGCATTTTTAGTTGTTTAATCTCGGATAAAATATTATTATGAACTTATAATATAGATAATTTTCTAAAATATGAAAATCTACGAAGATTTGAAGCCGGGTTCCAAAAAATACGTAAGAATGTTTTTTGTAGTCCTGGTCGTGGGGCTGGCCTTGGCTTCCTTGGCGGCCACCGTTGAATATCTGGTCCGGGCTAAGCAGGAAATGCTGCAGGCCAAGAGTTTCTATCCCTCCCGCCAAATCAGTGTTGTGGGGAAAGGGGAGAAATCGGTTAAGCCGGACGTGGCTGTCCTGTCTTTTGCCGTAGTTACTGCCGGGAAGAAACTCAAAACCGTTCAGGATGAAAATTCCCAGAAGTCTTCTGCCGTGATAGATTTTTTGAAATCTAAGGGAGTGGCGGAAAAAGATTTGAAAACTACGTATTACCAGATATCTCCGCAGTATCAATATTACGATAATCCGCCCTGCTATAGCTCTCCTTGTCCAGCGCGCCGCCCGCCGGAAATAGTGTCCTACGAAGTCAAAAATCGGGTGGAGATTAAGGTTCGAGATTTGAATAAAGTGGATGAGTTGCTGGAGGGGGTGGTGGAAAAGGGGGTCAACGACGTGGATAGCGTCAAGTTTCAGATAGATGATGAGGATGCTTTGTTGGCGGAGGTAAGGGAGCTGGCCATAAAAGACGCTCGGGCGAGGGCTGAAAAACTGGCCAAAGATTTAGGAGTGCGGCTCGGGCGAGTGTTAAGTTTTTATGAAGGCGGACAAGTTCAGCCGTACGCCCAGGATGTCTACGGTATGGGCGGGGCGACTGGTATGTCCATGAAAGCGGTTGTAGCACCCTCCATCCAGCCGGGCGAGCAGGAAATCCAGTCCAACGTCACGATAACTTATGAATTGAAATAATTAAGGAGTATAAACGTCCAACGGCTCAACGGCAACTCCCGTTGAGCCGTTTTGTTTGCGGGTTGACCCCACACATAAATTTATGTGTGGGGTTGAAATAATCGGTGATTTTGGTAATATACCCTCTATAAAGCCGCGGTAGCGAATTGGGCTAAACGATTGACTATCGTTTAGCGGGTTTCTACGAATAATTCCTAAACAAATTGCCGCGGTAGCTCATTGGTAGAGCGCAGCCCTGAAGAGGCTGGCGTAGGCAGTTCGATTCTGCCCCGCGGCAATTTGTTTAGGAACAAAAGAAACCCCGGAATAGCGCAGCCCTGAAGAGGCTGGCGTAGGCAGTTCGATTCTGCCCCGCGGCAAATTTGGCAGTATAATAAAAATAAAATAATTAAAAATATGCTATCGGAAAAACCACTCACAAACGGAGAAAATCCACCTCAAGAAGCAAATAAAGCGGGAAAATTTATAGACCTGTGGAATTCTTTTTCGGCCGCCACCAGAAGAGAAATGAAGTCTATTCTTATGCTTGAAGATGAAGAGTTTAAAAAAACCGTAGAGGAAATGAGGGCTATTGAAGGTAAAAGCTCCAGAGCGAATTTTCTGGCAAACATTCGCCATTATATCAAAACTGACAATCCTTTGGCCGAAGGAATAAAACAGCAAATAGAAGCAGAAAAGGAAAGAATTGGCAAAAAATCAGTTGATGTTGAAACCGAGCCAAAGGAAAAAAAAGAAGAGGGAAAAGAGGAAGATTTGAAAGTGCCGCCGCCCGAAGGATTTACGGCTATGGAGATAGAAACACCGGATGGAAAACAAAAAAAAGTTTTTTTCAAGGTTTTATCGGAAATTTTCAGCTGGAATGTTGGCAAAGCAGAAATTAAAGCACTTAGCAGGGAAAGGGCGGTGAACTTACGGTTTCCAACCCAAGAAGAGGCGGAACAAATAGTGGATTTGGTAAAAAATAACAAAGATAATAAGGATTATTTAGAAAAAGCAGTAGGTGTTTTTAAGGATAAGCCGGACGGCAGCATGATTTATATGTCTAAAATCGGGGATAAAAGCACTAAAAAAATTTTGCCAGAAAGTAAAAGCAATGATTTTGAAGACACGGTAATTTTGACGGTGGCGATCTGGGACAAATAGATTTGCGGCCATGGTTTAGTGGTAGAGAAGCCCCGATGGCCATCGGGGAGACGAGAGTTAAAATATATGAATTGCGTGTATATTTTACAAAGTGACAAAAATGGCCGATATTATATCGGTAGCACTAATAATTTATTAAGAAGATTGGCGGAACACAATGCGGGCAAAACCAAATCTCTATTCTGCCTACGACCCCTTAAGCTTGTTTTTAAAAAGGAATTCGCTTTATTAAAAGATGCGCGCAAAGTAGAGAAAAAGTTAAAAAAATTAAAGAATAGAAATATTATTGAAAGAATAATTGCCGATGGAGAAATAAAAGGATACGCGATCATGGTTTAGTGGTAGAGAAGCCCCGATGGTCATCGGGGAGACGCGAATCCAATTTTTACTTCTCGAAAATTGTTAATGCGGCCATGGTTTAGTGGTAGAACGGCTCCTTGCCAAGGAGCAGACGCGGTTTCGATTACCGCTGGCCGCATATAATTTATGTTGATACAGGAAAAAACAATAGAAGATATTCCAGTTGCCTATGTAGCTAAACAAGGTCATCCATCTGCAGTCGCTAGCAAAGCTTTTTGGGAATTGGAACAGAAAGTTTCTTTCAAGGGAAATAAATTTTATGGTGTTTTTGATGAAAATAAAAATGAGTATAGGGCTTGTGTGGCCATCAACAAGACTAATCAAGATGCATTAAGCGGTCTGGCTCATGGTACAATTTCGGGCGGACTTTATGTCTATACGGTTCTGAAAGGGGAATATAATTATATTGTCCGCCAGGTAGGACCTACATTTACAACTCTGACCGAAAAATATACTAAAGATATATCAAGACCGAGTATAGAATTTTATACGCGGCATACAGAGGTGATAGTAATGCTCCCAATCAATAAATAATTTATCCAACACAAAAACCCGCCTCTTTGGCGGGTTTTTGTATGAATGCTCGGGGTGGGACTCGAACCCACACGGCCTTGCGGCCACAACATTTTAAGTGTTGCGCGTAAACCGATTCCGCCACCCGAGCAAAGGCCACGGCGGGATTTGGTCACAACTCTCGCCTCGTCGTCACTAAGGCTCGGTCGCGACCCCGCCTCGCGTCTCGCGCTTCTGCGCGAGACAAGCTCCGGCTTGCAAATCCCGACGCAAAACGCACTGGCGTTTTGCTCCGTAAGGCCACGGCGGGATTTGCACCCGCGGATGGGAGTTTTGCAGACTCCTGTGTTAGCTACTTCACCACGTGGCCATTTACCCCCACACCATAACGAGGATTGTTTTGAATTCCTGCGCCTTCGGCGCATATCCTCGTTTGGTGTGGGGGTTTATTCTTTTTTGAGGTCAGCCAGTTTTTTTTCTATTTTTTCCCGGCGGTATTCTTGCTCGTCCAGAAAAAACTTAATTCTCGGCACCGGCCGCATCCGCAAGGATTGGTTTAGCTCCTGCTGGATATGATATATATTTCCTCCCAAAATTGCCAGAATATTTTCTGGCTCCGGACTGATGATAGAGATAAACACATCGGCGTAATGAACATCGGGGGAGATTTCCACGGATGTAATAGTCACAAAAGTCCCGGCCGGAAAATCCATCTCCCGGTCAATTATTTTACCCAGCTCCTCCCGCAGGAGGTTATTTAGCTTTTCAATTCGTCGGGGAGAGGCCATTAAAGTTTTCTTTTGGTTACGTCCTCGTGGAAAACTTCTAAAAAGTCTCCCTCTTTGATGACAGCCTCGCTTTCTATCATCGTGCCGAATTCATAGCCCTTGGCTACTTCATTGGTATCTATTTTGTTTTGTTGCAGTTGGTTTATCTTGCCCCGTCCGACAGCGTTTACCCCCCGTTTTACTTCTATCAGCGCGCCTTTTTCCAGCCTGCCGTCCTCCACCTTTCCGCCCACGATTTGCTTGCGTCCGTCTTGCTTGAATACTTTCAATATTTTGGCGCGTCCGGTATCAACGCGGGTGACGATCGGCGGCAATAAATCGGCCAGATGTTCTTTGGTTTCGTCCAGGAGTTTATATATCACATCTCCGGTCAGGATGCGGATATTGGCTTTTTCCGCGAGTTCTTTGACGGACGGATCAATTTTTACTTTGAAGCCCAGGATAGTCACCAGGCGGGTGGCCAGCGCGAACTTTACGTCCGTTTCGTTGATGTTGCCGACCCCGCTATGGATTATGTTTATGTCTATTTCTCCCGGAGCAAGTTTTCTCAAGGCTTCCTCCAACACTTCTTGGGAGCCCACGACATCAGCCTTGAGAATAATATTAAAAGCTGGCAGGGTAATAGATTTTTCGCCCGCCGCCTGGTCGGCCGGCACGGGCAATATTTTATCCAGGTCCGGCGGAGGAAGCTTGGCAATAAAATCAGCGGCAGATTTTTTATCTTGACAGGCCTGAAACTTTTCTCCCACGGTCGGCACGGCTATAAGCCCCACGATTTTAACGGGCGAA
Organism: uncultured Candidatus Saccharibacteria bacterium; assembly: GCA_964358425.1. Lineage (GTDB taxonomy): Bacteria > Patescibacteriota > Minisyncoccia > Sungbacterales > HO2-52-23 > CAYHON01. Next base: position 19,705 of record CAYHON010000006.1, read on the forward strand.
GAGGGTCCGGCTTGATCTATGGGTTTTCCCAGGAAATTCTCCAGCATTTTTATATTCTCTACCGAGCGTCCTACGGCGAGTATGTCTCCTTTTTTGATAGTGCCATCCAGTACCAGCAGGGTAGCGGTAATGCCGCGTTTGGCGTCAAGATGAGCCTCCACCACCACTCCTTCGGCGGGTTTGGCGGGATCGGCGTGGAGCTCTCCAACTTCTGCCACCAGCAAAATCATTTCGAGCAGAGCATCCATATTCTGCCCGGTCTTGGCCGATATCTCTATCATCGGCACCTGTCCGCCGTAGGATTCGGCCAGCACGTTTTCCTTGGCCAGCTCCTGCTTTACTTTGTCCACGTTAAACTCGGGCTTGTCGCTTTTGTTTAGGGCCACCACATAGGGCAACTCATTTTCCAGGATTATTCTGATGGATTCCTGGGTCTGCGGTTTTACGCCCTCGTCTCCGGCGACCACCAGCACCGCCACGTCGGCTACTTTGGCGCCTCGGGCGCGCATCTTGGAAAAGGACTCGTGCCCCGGCGTGTCTATGAAAGTTATTTGTTTGCCTTTGTATTCAAGCTCATAGGCTCCGACGTGCTGGGTGATGCCGCCCGATTCGGACTCTACCACTTTGGTTTGGCGGTACCAGTCCAAAATTTTGGTTTTGCCATGATCAATATGGCCCATGACGACCACTACCGGTGGTTTGGCAATTTTGTTTTTTGTGTTTTCAGTCATTGGATTTTTTAACCGTATCATCCAAAAGATTGGCTTCTTCTTCGGAAAGGGGATAGCGGGATTTTCCTCGCTCCACACTTTTGGCGTAAATTCTTACCCCCTCTCGCGTGTAGAGTGAGGAGAGGAGTACTCCGTCATTGTTTTGATCCAGCAGGGAAATGACAAAACTGTTGTCTCCGCCCGTATTTTCAAAAGGATTAAACCGGACGAAACCCACTTTCTGCAGGGATAATTTGGCGATATTTTCTATGCGGTCTATACGCGGCTCTAGGTTTTCAATTTTAAGTTCGGTGCGGGTCAGGCGGCGGATTAAATCGCCAGGCAAGCTTTCATCGGTGGAGCTTACTCCGCCCAGCAGAGTTTTTATTTTTTTCTGCAGACGGATACAGGCTGTGCCTAAAATAAAAAAACCTATGGCTGACAACGCGGCGAGCAGGATAAATTGATTTTGCAGTATCCAAGATCTCATGGGTAAAAAATTAAATTTTAAATCGGAGGGTACAGGATTTGAACCTGTGAGGGGATTTCTCCCCAACCGCATTTCGAGTGCGGCGCATTAGTCCACTCTGCCAACCCTCCGCAAAAGGAGTGGGCGCTTGAGGGCTCGAACCTCAGACCTTCGCAGTGTAAATGCGACGCTCTGCCAACTGAGCTAAGCGCCCGAATATGCTAAAAATTTTAACAGTAAAAAGCGATTTTAGCAAACCCTCCTGAATTTTAAAAAAACTTAGACGGGAAACTATTTGCTAAATATTTTTTTAGTTCTATACTTTAAAAAGACCCTTTCAAAGGAGCCTCTAATGACTTTCTGGGATAATTTTGTCCAGCTTCGTCCTAAAGAGGATAGAGACTTATTCCCGTTTCTTAGGCACATCTGGATGGAAAGCGAGTTTATTTTGAATACTTTACCACAGATGGGTATGGCCGACGCATTTAAGGGTCTCGATCCGTCGGGGGCAAGATTGGCGCGCAGACAGGCAATTGACCTTTTTAATCAATGGATGCATGACGCTAAGGAAAGATATTGGTTTGTTCTGGATTGGAGATTTGTTAACCGGGAGGACAGATGGCTGCCCGGAGATGTTTTTATATCTGCCAAACAAGAACTGATTGTCAGATATAGGTGCCATTCTGTTCTTGCCAAGTTGCGGGTTATACCCATAACTATTCCAGCAGGATTGGGTGAAAAACCGGTAGTTGTGGCCGAGACCGGCAAAATAACTCTGGATGTGGTGAGGATAAACACCCGGAAAAAAGAGGATCCATTCGATATCCCAACGCTCGCCGAGGATGAGGACCCGGACACGGAAAATGAGCTCATCTTTAAACAACTGGATTTGTCCGTGGTGTCGGGATTTCAAGTTCGCGACTCATAAAAGCCCCCAAGGGCTTTTTATTATTGGGCGCACAAGGGATTGAACCTTGGACCTTCTCTACGTCAAAGAGACGCTCTACCACTGAGCTATGCGCCCTCAAATTGCTCCCAGAGGGATTCGAACCCTCGTACCGGGCTTGAAAAGCCCGTGTCCTAGACCAGGCTAGACGATGGGAGCGCGTATATCGTCGGCAAAAACTAAATATTATTCTAACAAATTTTGAGAAAAATTCAATCAGGCTTTGGCTTCATTAAAAAAGCCCCGTATTCACGGCCGGGGTTTTACCGTTTTTTTGCTTTTCGCCAGATTATTTTTAACGGCCTTAAGCGGTTGTATATCTATCGAGTGGCAGACCAATTTTCTGCCGTCTCTGACGATTGAGACCTTCATTATCTTTTTGCTTTTGTCCCCAGACAGAGCTACTGATTTTGCTAAAACGGTAAATACTGTTGAAGAGTCTGTCTTAAAAATTACCGCCAATATCTGGTGGTGAATTCCCGTGTCTTCCGGCCGGGGATTCCATACCCACAGCTCTTGCGTTTCGGAGTGATACTGGATATAGCCGATGGCTGTCTCTTTCGTTTCAATGATGACATCCTGCGCATTGGCAAAATCTATGTGGATAAAAATGAGTATCGCGAGTATCAGTCTGGTCATTATTTTCCTCCGAATTTGGGTGATAAGAACTGTGAGAAAATTGTGATTTCAGAGAACCCCGACCTATATCTACATTATACACCATTATACACCCAAAACACCTTTTTGTCAATGTCAATCTTCAACCTTATTTATGCTATATTTAAACCATGAAATACGAACCCGTCATAGGCCTGGAAATACACACCGAACTCAAGACCAAAACCAAGATGTTTTGTTATTCGCTGAATGATCCAAATGAAAAACACCCCAATACCAATGTCTGCCAGGTCTGTATGGGCTACCCGGGTACGCTTCCTACTATCAACTGGGAGGCGGTAAAAAAAGTGATGATGGTGGGGCTCGCGCTAAACGGCGAAGTAAATAAATTTTCGCAATTTGACCGCAAAAATTATTTTTACCCCGATCTTCCCAAGGGCTATCAGATATCGCAATATCAGCATCCGCTTGTAGTGGGCGGAAAGTTGAAAATAGGGGATAGGGACATACGAATACGGAGAATACACTTGGAGGAGGATACGGGAAGGTTGATACACGAGGCGGGAGGCCCTTCGACAAGCTCAGGGCAACGAGCTACGCTCGTTGACTTCAATCGCGCCGGAGTGCCTTTGATGGAGCTTGTCACCGAGCCGGATTTTCGTTTTGCTGAGGAAATAAAAAAGTTTGGCGAAGAATATCAGAAAATCCTGCGCTACTTGCAAGCATCAGACGCCGATATGGAAAAAGGACAGATGCGAATCGAAGTGAATTTATCACTTCGACAAATCCGAAATCCGAAATCCGAAATCCTAAACAAATCACAAACTCCAAATTCCAACGACCAAAATAAATTGGGAACGAAGGTGGAATTAAAAAATATCAACTCGTTTAAATTCGCGGCGGATGCGATTGATTTTGAGATAAAACGGCAGACCGAGATATTGGACCGAGGAGAAAAAATAATTCACGAGACCCGCGGCTGGAACGAATCCAAAAAAGAGACTTTTTCGCAAAGGACAAAAGAGGAGGAGCACGACTACCGCTATTTTCCCGAGCCTGATTTACCGCCGCTGGAAATCTCCGAGGATATGATAGAGGAGATAAGATTGAGTCTTCCGGAGATGCCGAGCGCCAAAGAAAAAAGATTTGTAAAAGAATACGGTCTGGAGGAGAGTGTCGCCGAAATAGTGGCGAGAGATAAGGGTCTGGCCGACTATTTTGAAGCGGCGGTGTCCGAGCTTAGACAGGCGGACATTGATACTCCCGAAAAGCCGAAAATGAAGCTGGAGAAACTGGCCGCTACTTTCCTGACCGGAGATTTTCTGCGCCTGCTCAATGAAAAGCTGGAGCCAATTTCAGAAGTCTTAATAACTCCCGAGAATTTTGCCGAACTTATGATTTTGGTGGCGGAAAGCAAAATTTCAGGTCTCGTGGCCAAGCAGGTGTTGGAGGAAATGTTTGCTCATGGCGAGGATCCGTCGGATATAATAGAGAAATTGGGTTTATGGCAGATGAGCGACGCGGGAGATATAGAGGACATCATAAAGCATATCCTGAAAGAAAATCCGCAGGTCGTGGAGGATTATAAAAAGGGCAAAACCGCCTCCTTGCAGTTTTTAATAGGGCAGGTTATGAAAGAATCGCGCGGCAAAGCCAACCCCAAAATGGTGCAGGAGATTTTGGTTAAAATTCTGAAATAATTTCTGCGAGTTTAGTATAGTGGTAATATGCGACCTTCCCAAGGTTGAGACACGGGTTCGATTCCCGTAACTCGCATTTTAGCAGATTTTAAGCTTAAGTATTTTTCACCAGATCAACTATATAAATTTTTATGTTCTCCAGTTTTTTCAGATACATCTTGGTTTCGGTTTTGAGTCCGCTTCTAACCCCGTCCCAGTTGAAACCCAATTTTCGGATGACTTTGTTCAGGGTGCCCGGCCCTGCGTTGTAGGACGCGGCCAGACATTTTTCCAACATCTCGGCAGAGACGAAACAGGTTTCCTTGGTTTTGGCCTTCCAGCCGAAAGAAATATCCGAATCAAATAATATGATGGAAGCCTTGACGGCATTAAGGTGGTCCTGTCGTCCGCTTAAGGCTGGGTCAAGATCGGCTTCGGGGTAACGTCTCACCACCGATTTATAAGTCTTGGGCATAAACTGGGTCAGACAGCAAGCTCCGGCCTTGGACACGCTCCACTTCATGGCCTGCTCGCGGTTCAACCCAACTAAAACCAAAACCTTGTTTACCAGATCGGGGAAAGTGCCATTTTTGACGGCTTTTAAAAATTCGTTATGGTCCATATGCTCGTTGACAATCATGGACATAACAAATTCCATCGGCACGATAGCGGTAATTTCCTTATCCGGAAAAGCTCTGGACATCACCTCATCCTGGCTAAGCTCGGTGCTCGCCTCGGCTATTATTTTCTCCAAATGCTCCCGGCCGATTTTAGCAAAGAGGGGAGTATTCAATTCCGGCGAGTAGGGCACATAGGAATCAGCTATTATGCTCGCGCTTTTGCCATTGGTGGAATAGGGCATTTTAAGGCCCATCACTATCAGCTCGGTGTCATCGCAGGTGAGCTGTAAATTGCGGTTGAATCCCCAGCGTGATCCTCCCCGCCACAAGAGCTGGCAGTTTTTATCCTGCCCGATGATTTTAGGAGGCTTGGGGGCGGCCCGCCCCTTGGAGCTTAATTTCAAGTCTTCCTTAAAAATAAACTTTTTTAAATCTCCAGTTGCTGTGTTGAGGCCGACCACCGCCACCTCTCTTTGCAACATTTTGGTGTAGACAGTCTTTTTCTTGTATTTTCCTTTTATGGTATAAATTTTGTGGTTTAAGGAAGTATTTTTGAGAATTTCTCCCGCCTCCGCCACTTTTTTTACGAGCATCTCGTCGTCGGCTGAATTTGCCGGGGCTACCGTTTCAACGACGGCTGTTGTTTCCGGAGTGGTGGAAGCAGTCTCCTGCGCGCGGGAGGCCAAAGGCGTCAAAAAAACGGCCAAAACAAAAATGGCCGCCAAGTATACCCCGTAGTGAAAGTTGGACTGCGGCTTCCAGCCGCTGAATTCACCTTGTCCAACTTCTACTACGGGGCACAGGTGATATTTTACGAAGCTGAATTTTGTAAACACCTATCTATTATACCCGCGGTCTCCCAACTGGCGCAACGGGTCAATTGTTGATAAACTGTGGAAGTGAAGAAATAAGCGGTTTTGCCGAGGTAGCTCAAAGGTAGAGCAACGGTATCGTAAACCGTAGGTTGGAGGTTCAATTCCTCTCCTCGGCTTCAGCAGCTTCTTTAAAAAAAGGTTCATTCACAAAGGAGGTCGCCATGGCCAGGTCAAAAAAGAAAAAGGTATTCAGTCTGCCGCAGAAACAAGTCAAAAAGATTATAGAAGATATCGCTGTGGCTACCAAAGATTTTCGCCGGAAAAACAGGGAAGAGCAAGAAAGAGCCAGAAGGGCAAACCAAAATCGTCGTTTGGGTCCTTGTTGATTATTATACCCTCGTTTATATTTTTTAAAGGGATGGCTTAGTGCCCCCTTTATTTTTTTGCCAAAAAGTTTTTTACGTGATAAGATGGCGGCATCAATGGAAAATTTATCAGAAAAGATTGTTGAACTAGAAAATAAGCTCCGCGTTCTCGCGGACCGTCTTTGACGTTGCCGGCAAAAAACAGGAGATAGGGCGGATAGAAAAAGAAATGTCCGAGCCTGATTTTTGGAAAGACCCGCGCATCGCGGGAGAAAGAAGCCAGGAATTATCCGATCTGAAAAAAGAAATTACCAAAGTAGAGGAAATAGAAGAAAGTCTGCAAAAAGCGGATAGCTGGCCGGAAAATGAAGCGGAGGCACAGATAGGCCAATATGATAAATTAATAAAAGAAATAGAGACGCAAATATTTTTCTCCGGCAAATACGACAAAGGCAATGCCGTGCTCTCGGTCTACGCGGGCGCCGGAGGCAAAGACTCGGAAGACTGGGCGGCCTTGCTTCTGCGGATGTATAACAGATTTGCCGAAAAAAAAGACTGGAAGGTAAAAGTAATCCATGAGCATTGGGGGGAAGACAGGGGACCAGCCGGCTGGGGGATAAAAAATGCCACCATCCTGATACAAGCTTCCTACGTCTATGGTTATCTGAAGAAAGAGTCGGGGGTGCACCGTCTGGTGCGCATCTCGCCTTTCTCTTCCCAAAGCCTGCGCCACACCTCTTTTGCCCTAGTGGACGTGATGCCCGAGTTTGTCGCGCCGGAGGAGGTGGAGATAAGGCCGGAAGACTTGAAAATAGACTTTTTCCGCTCATCGGGCCCCGGAGGGCAGAATGTGAACAAACGGGAGACAGCCGTGCGGATAACTCATCTGCCCACGGGACTGCAGGTGGCGTCTCAGGTGGAAAGATCGCAGGAGTCCAACCGCGACACCGCGATGAAGCTCCTCCGCTCGCGCATATATCAATTGCAAATCCAGAATCAGGATAAAGAACGCAAAGGAGTAAAACAGGAAAAAGTAAAAATAGAATGGGGCAGTCAAATCCGCTCCTACGTGATGCATCCCTACCAGATGGTCAAAGACCATCGCACCGATATGGAGACCTCGCAGATAGACAAAGTGCTGGATGGGGAGCTGGGGGAGTTTATTGAAGCGGAAATAAAATTATAAAATGATTTTTTTTGATAACGTTTCCAAAATATATAGTCGCCAGTCAGCCGCGTTGAAAAACGTGACGCTTCGGATACATCCGAAGGAATTCGTATCCATCGTCGGCTCGTCCGGCTCGGGCAAGACTACTATGCTCAAGCTTCTCCTGCGCGAGGAAGACCCGACGGAAGGAAAAATATTTCTGGACGGCACGGATATTACGACTCTGAATAAAAATGAGCTGCATCACGTCCGGCGCAAAATCGGGATGGTTTTTCAGGACTACAAGCTCCTGTCTACCAAGACCGCCTATGAAAATATTGCCTTCGCGATGGAGGCGGCGGGCAAGCCGGATGCCGAAATCACCGAAGACGTGCCACAGATTCTGGAAATTGTGGGCCTCTCGTCCCGCAAAGATAATTTTCCTCATCAGCTTTCCGGTGGCGAGAAGCAAAGGGTGGCTATCGCCCGCGCGCTCATCAATCGGCCCGAAGTGATACTCGCCGACGAGCCGACGGGCAATCTGGATCCGGTGCATACGTCCGAGATAATCAGTTTGCTTTTGAAAATCAACAAGCTTGGCACTACGGTGATTCTGGCTTCCCATGACAAGGAAGTGATAAATTCCATGGAAAAAAGAGTGGTGGTTTTGGACAAAGGAGAGGTGGTGTCCGACAAAGAAAAAGGGAAATACCTGGTGTAATTTTTTGCCAGAAGTTACAATAAAAGGTATTAAACCTTTTGTTCCTTAGTTACGGCTCGGAAATGAAAAATATAGTTTTTCATTTCCCTCGCCTTGCGTCGGAATAAAGAAGGATAGATAAAAAAATGCAAAAACACGATTTTGTAAGAATGCTGAAAAACGGATATTTAAGTTTCCGCCGCAACGACTGGCTGTCAGCCGCTACCGTTTTGATAATGGTGATGGTGCTTTTTATTCTCGGCAACCTCATATTCCTCGGAGCTTTTGCGGGTACCGTGCTCAACACCTTTGAATCCAAAATAGACATCAGCGTCTATTTCAAGCCAGAGGCGCCGGAGCAGAGCATTTTTGCCGTGCAGAAAGATTTAGATTCTCTGCCCGGAGTCGCCAAGACGACCTATGTGTCCAAAGAGACGGCTCTGACCCAATTTAAAGAAAAACATAAAAACAACGCCCTGGTGGTGGGCGCGCTAAACGAGCTGGGGACAAATCCTCTACAGGCCAATCTTAATATCCGGGCGCAGAATCCGTCCTATTACGCTTCCATCAGCGATTTCCTGGCGGGTAAAAATTACGCGATGGTGGATAAAATAAATTATTTTGAAAATCAGGAGGTTATAGAAAAATTCGGCTCTATCCTTGCCACCATCCGGGGATCGGGAGCGGTGGTTATGCTATTGATTGCCTTTATCGCGGTTTTGGTCGCTTTCAATACGATACGGCTCGCCATCTACACCATGCGGGAGGAAATAGGGATAATGAAGCTGGTCGGCGCGAGCAATCGGTTTGTGAAGGGTCCGTTTATAATAGTCGGCGTGTTTTACGGGGTGATCGCGGCTTTTGTCGCTACCTTGATTTTCTTTCCCATTACTTGGTTTTTGGCACCCAAGCTGGAAATATTGGTCCCGCAATTTAATTTGTTTGGCTATTTTCTGGGCAATTTCTTCCAATTTTTCGGCCTGATGGCTCTATCCGGCATTGTCCTGGGAGTGCTTTCCAGCAGTATTGCCGTGCGGAAGTATTTGAAAATTTGAGTTAAGTTTGGATTTGTTAAAACACCTCTATCACGAAGGTGTTTTTTAATTTTATAAATGTATCTTCTTTCGGTCATTGCGAGGGAGCGAAGCGACCGTGGCAATCCATATCTTACCAGAGGGTGGTTCCAAGGTATTGAACCTATACGATTATATTGACCCCGTGTCACAACTTTGATAAATGATTTTTAGCCGTCATTTAATGAAGAGGTTCTCCCTGCTAATAATTTATCGAAACGAAACACGCGGTCTTTTTTTGCCTCAACGGCAATCAAAGTTGTGACACAGGGTTGACAATTATCTTAAAATAAGGTATTAAAGCTAAAGCAGGCTTGATAAAAAAATAGTTTTCAAACCCGATTGGAGGATTGAGTGGACAGAGAAATTATCATCGGTACCCGATTTTGTGGTAAGAAGCCGGAAGATTTAAGAATCGTGACCGACTTTGTTTACGGCGCTTTGGATCGCAACGTCAAAAAAACCCTGGTGGCAGTAAACGCGGATGAGGACAAATCTGGGATTTTGGCAGAATTTGAAAAAAGATATAATCGGGAAGCGGTGGAAGCTTTTCCGGTGACTCCTTGGGGCAAATTCGTTCAGCCGTTAAACGCGCTGGTGCTGAAAGCGGCTCAAGAAGGAGCTTCTTACTTATTGCTGGCTTCTGTCGAGGTGATGATAACGCCGGAGATAGTAAGCTCCTTGTTGGAGGAAATGCAAGACAAGTATGTGCTAGTCGCGGGCGCGGCTATGCCGGGGCACGATTTTTCAGAGGATTTTTTTATGCCTGGCACCGGAATCACGGTGCCCTGGAATACTTTGGCTATGTGGCGGCTTAAGTATTTGGCCAATATGGGATTTCCGCTGGTCTGGGATATGCCTTTCAGGCCCGAGATGGCTGGGGTTGAGGAACTGGCGGCCATAGCCGTCTGCAAAGCAGTTTACCCTCATCTCAAGGTGGTCTTGAAACGGGTGCCGGGAATAGTAGAATTGGATATGAGCGGGTGGGACGCAGACCGCAGGGAGGCTCACGTTAAAAAAATGCAGACCAAAAAAATCCGCTCGGCATGGCAGATGTCTTTTTTGGGTCTGCCGTTTCCAAGTGTTCACCACAAAGGGGTATAAATAGATTAGGTTGTAACATTTAAGGAAGGACTAAGTCCTTTCTTTTTTATTATTTGTCTAAATTTTAGAGTCTTCGGACGAATAAAATTTAGTAACAAATAATAACCCCGCCCTAATTTTGCGATTTTTAGAGAGTTAAACTAACTATTAAAAAAAGCTTATTTTATGTAAGCAAAGCGCGTGGCCGAATAGGCCATACCTTGACAGGCGCAGCGCTTTGCCTAAGTAGTACTTTGCAAAATTAGGGCTGGGGTATACAACAACCCTTGAAATTTTGCCTATTTTGAGGTAAAATAAGGATGTTTTAAATTATTCCGGGGTCGTCTAGTTGGTAGGACGATGGACTCTGAATCCATTAACCTTGGTTCGAACCCAAGCCCCGGAGACTTGAAGGACGGGAAATAGAAAAAATTTAAACAATGGGAAAATTTAATTTCAATCAAAGTAATTTTGAAAAGATAAAGGTTGAAGCCGAGGAATTATACAAAACACTTGGTGAAGTATATTGTCCTTATTTTTTAACAAAGATTGTATTTAACGCGAAAGGACTGCGGCATCTCAAATTTAAATCAGACCAACAGGCACGACCCCAAAAAGACCAATACCCTCGCTTAAAACTCCTACATCTTGCGCCGGAAGTTTTAAAAAAATCAAGCACGCTCCAGGGTATCAAGAAAGAACAACGACTTGAAACACGGAAAATAAACAGCCGGTGGGAAAAAATTTCAAAGTACGTGACTTATTATGAATTTATAGCGGTATTAAACAACATAAGAATAAAAGTAATTTTGAAAGAGGTAGGAGGCGGAGAGATATATTTTTGGAGTGTTATCCCTTTCTGGGGGATAGATAAGGAAATGAGAAGACGAATTTTACACAGCGGCGACCCAGAATACGATTAACTAAAAAATATCGCCAATAAGCGATATTCTCTAGCGGCACCTGGTTACAGCTTGGATAGCCGTGACAGAGCCAAAGCCCTCCAAGTGCCAAGTACAATATACCACATTTGAGAAAAAGTTGTCCACAGCAGGACGTTTATCCTCTAGTGCTAAATCCCCACGAGACGAGTTATAAATAATTTTAAAAATTTTTTGTATGGAGGTTACAAAAGAAAAAATAAAAGAATATGCCCAGAAATATGACAAACGTTATATCAGCACTAAGGATGAGTTTATAGAAAGAGAAATGAAAAAATGGCTTGAGAATAACCGTTTTTTAGATAAGGAAAAGTTTATAAAAATAGGAATGTGGAAATCACCTAGACCAAAAAAATACTATGAAGCAAACAGCGAAGAAAAGGTGCAAAAAATTACTAAATTTAGTTTTAAGGAGGAAAGTGAATTGGAAAGAGTAGAATCTTTGCTTGGGGCCAGGGGAGGACTAAGGGGTGTTTCTTATCCCGTCGCTTCTGTAATTTTACACTTTGCTTTTCCAAACAAGTACCCCATACTTGATTTCCGAGCAATCTGGTCTCTTGGTTGGGAACAGCCAAAATATTATACTTTTAACTTTTATCAAAAGTATTGTAATGAGGTAAAAAAAATTTCAAAAAGAACAGGCGAGGATATTAGAAAAATTGATAAAGCACTTTGGGAATATTCAAAAGAAAATCAATCCAAAAGAAATAAGCCCATGTCAGAGAAAAATAATTTACCTCATGCCCAAAACCATCATTTTTGATTTAAACGGGGTGTTTATAAAAAGCCCCAAATTGTCCGACAGATTCCGGGATAAATTGGGCGTGCCGGAAAGTGAGTTTCTGCCCGTTTTGAAAGAAATCATGGCTCAAACCAGGATGCCGGGGGCGAGGGATGCATACCACTACTGGCTGCCGTATTTGGAGAAGTGGGGGGTGCAATTGTCCAAAGATGAATTTTTCGATTTTTGGTTTAATGCCGAAAGGGAAGTGCCGGAGATGGTGGGTATCGCCCTGGAATTGAAGTACCGAGGGTATCACATCATCATCCTCTCCAATAATTTTATGGAAAGGGCCGAGTATTACGCCAAAAATTTTTCTTTTTTGACGGAAATCGCCGACAAGGTTTATTATTCCTGGCAGACGGGTTTCGTGAAGCCCGACCCGCGCGCGTATCAGAAAATTTTGGAAGACAACAATCTGGAGCCGGACGAATGTATCTATTTTGACGACTCGGAGGAAAACATCCGCGTGGCGGGGGAGCTTGGCATAAGATCTTTTTTGTTTGATAATGTAGATAGCGTGCGAAAAGTTTTTGCGAAAATGGGTATTTAAAATAAATGTACTTCGTCTATCTAATCCAGTGCGGAGATAAAAGTATTTATACGGGGATAACCACGGACGTTAAAAGAAGATTTCAGGAGCACAAAGAAAAAATGGGGGGCTGGTATACCCGGGCGCATAAAGTAAAAAAAGTTTTGTATACCGAGCCTTACAAAACCCGGAGTGAAGCTCTAAAGAGGGAAGCGGAAATAAAAAGCTGGCCGAGGGAGAAAAAATTGGAGCTGGTAAAATCCAAAAGAAAAAAGTAATTATTTTATGAAAAAACTTTGGTTTAAGCGCAAAACTTACGGCTGGGGGTGGACTCCGGTGACCTGGCAGGGGTGGCTCACTATAATTATTTTTGTCTCTTTGGTGGTTATGAATTTCCGCCGGATTGATAGCGTGTCTTACTCGGCCAGCGACACTCTGGCAAATTTTATCCCCCAAACCGCTCTGCTTATAGTGTTTCTTTTCTTAATTTGCTATCGGAAAGGAGAAAGTCCAAAATGGCAGTGGGGGGAGAAAAAAGAAGATAATAAATTATAGGATATGAAAACTATTCTTATTTCCGGCGGGTCAAGCGGGCTCGGCCAGGCTACGGCCGAAAAGTTGGCCAAGAAATATAAAGTCGTAATTCTGGCGCCGGATGCGAAAAGAATCAAAGAAGTTGCGGCCAAAATCGGCTGTGATTTTCAGGTGGCCGACGTGACCGACTACGGACAGCTGGAAGGGGCGGTTGAGGAGACTATAAAAAAACATGGGGGCATAGATGTGCTTATAAACAACGCCGGTATTTGGATTGAGGGTAATTTGGAAACCAACGACCCGGAGCGCATCCAAAAAACGATGGCGGTAAATGCTGTCGGCACGATGTTGCTAACCCGAGCAGTTTTGCCTCATATGAAAAAAGCCGGACGGGGGAGGATAATAAATGTCATTTCGCAGGCCGGGCTTACAGCTAAACCCGAGCGCTCGGTGTACAACGGCTCCAAATGGGCGATAACCGGCTTTACAAAGTCTCTTGCCACCGAGCTTACCGGCTCGGGAATCACGGTAACCGGATTTTATCCGGGGGCGATGAAAACCAACCTTTTTGCATCAGCCGGAGTTAAAAAAAATGAGGAAAAATACAGTAAATATATGGAGCTGGCCGATGTGGTCCGTGCATTGGAATTTGTGGTGGAAACTCCGGAGGAGCTGGAAATACCGGAGCTGGGAATTAAGCCGGGCTGGTATTAAATAAAGGGTATTAAACCCTTTGTTTCTTAGCTACGGCTCGGAAATGAAAAGCTTACTTTTCACTTCACTCGCCTTGCGTTGAAATAAAAATGACTTCTGTAAAACTTATTTCTTTGAATATGGAAGGGAAAGCGCACCTGGAAAAGGTGCTGCCTTTTTTGGAAGGTAGTAGCGCGGATGTTATCTGCCTGCAGGAATTGTACGAGCAGGATTTTTTGGAATTTAGTAAGCGGTTGAAAATGACGAGCGATTTTGCGCCGATGACCAAAATGAAAAAAACTACCCAAGATAATATTTTTTCTTTTATGGGGGTCGGATTTTTAACTAAATTGGAAATAAAGACGGATTTTAAAAAATATTATTATTATGGAGATGAAAATGTGCCGGAAAGAAAAATGGGAGATAATATAAAAACAATCCACCGCCCATTTTTATATGCTACTGTTCAGAAAGACGGGCAGGATTTTACTATAGGTACGACTCATTTTACCTGGACCCCCGACGGGCAGGCAGACGAAAATCAAAGGAGAGATATCGTAGAGTTTTTTAAAATTGTGGACTCCTTGCCGGAAATAATTATTTGCGGAGATTTTAACGCGCCGCGGGGGAGGGAGATTTTTAAGAAAATTGCCGAGAAATATAAAGACCAAATACCGCCGGAGTATGAGACCAGTCTTGACCCGGAGCTTCATCGTGTCAGCAAGGGCTCAAAATTGATGGTGGATGTGCTTTTTACCTCGGTTCAATACGAAACCAAAAATGTCCGGCTGGAGTGCGGACTTTCGGACCACTGCGCGGT
>CAYHON010000007.1:0-5251 GCA_964358425.1 uncultured Candidatus Saccharibacteria bacterium
TTTTACGGAGTGAGGTTATCCGCTGGAGATAACCGAACGTGTTTTCGAATGGGTTATCGAAACCTATTTTATTTAATTTAAAGCATCGGCGCCCGCGGTAATCTCCGTGAGCTCTCGCGTGATACTCGCCTGGCGGGCTTTATTATAAACCAAATTTAATCCGCTCATCAGCTCCTCCGCGCTTTCGGAGGCGTTTTTCATCGCCACCATCCGGGCGGAATGCTCGGAGGCGTTGGATTCCAGAATCATATGGTGGATTTTAATTTTCACAAGCTGGGGTATAAGCTTATTTAAAATTTCCTCGGGGCCGGGCTCAAATTTATATTCGTAATTAAAAATTCCGTGGACATGTCCCTCTTTAGACGGGATGTCCGAATACCGCCCGTATTCCGGTACAATGCCGGCCACTATTTCCTCTATACCCTCTTTTTCCACCGGCAGGATTTTGCGCAAAAAAGTTTCTTGTTTTAGGGTAGTGCGGAAATGGGTATAGACGGCATCTATTTCGTCGTAGTGATTGGCGGTAAAATCTTCCAAAACTAAGCCGGAGATTTGAATGGTTTCGGAAAGTAAGCTGAAATCACCGAAGCCCGTAAAACTTCTTTGGATGCTTGCCCCGCGCCGCTCGAAATAATCGCGGGCTTTTTTGCCGACCAGAATCAGGGTATAGGGTTTCTCGGCTTGCCTTTGCGTCTCTACCCACTGCTCGGCTCTACGCAGGACATTAGCATTGAACGCGCCGGCCAGACCCTTGTCGGAAGTTACCACCAAAAGCGCGCTTTTTTTAATTTCTCTCTTTTGCATTAAGGGTGGAAGGATAGAGGTTCGGGTGAGAATATTGCGCAGTATTTCCAGCCCCGCCAAAGCGTAGGGGCGCGCGCGCAGGGCAAACTCCTGCGACTTGCGCATCTTGGTCGCGGAGACCGCCTCCATAGCCCTCGTTATCTGGGAGGTGCTTTTGACCGACTTTATTCTTTTTTTTATATCGCGCGCCGAGGGCATAAATTTTATTTGGGCAAAGAATTAAAATCATGCAAAGCTTTTTTCAGGCTTTCTTCTATCTCTTTGGTTAGCTCACCTTGTTTCTGGATATCTTCCAAAAGTTTTTCGTGCAATTTGCGCACGTATTCGAGCAGCTCGTCTTTTTTCTTCGCCACCTCTTCCATAGTACTGCCGTCAAAGTATCCGTTGGTGCCGGCGTAAATCAAAACAACCTGTTTCTCAAAAGGCATTGGGTCTAGCTCTCCCTGTTTGAGGATTTCGGATAGAATTTTTCCCCGCTCAAGGCGTCTGCGCGTGGATTCGTCCAGCTCCGAGGAAAATTGGGCAAAAGAGGCGAGTTCCCGGAATTGTGCCAGCTCCAGACGCAGACGCCCGGCTACTTTTTTCATCGCCTTGGTCTGGGCGGCGGAGCCGACGCGCGATACCGAGAGGCCGACATTGACCGCCGGGCGCGTACCCTGATAAAACAGCTCCGGCTCGAGATAAATCTGTCCGTCGGTGATGGAGATGACATTGGTGGGGATATAGGCGGACACGTCGGCCAGCTGGGTTTCGATGATGGGGATGGCGGTCAGCGAGCCTCCGCCGTGCTCGCGGCTTAATTTGGCCGCCCTTTCCAGCAGACGGGAATGGAGATAAAAAATATCTCCGGGGTAGGCCTCGCGGCTCGGCGGCCGGCGTAGAAGCAGAGAAAGTTCGCGGTAGGCCCAGGCCTGTTTAGTGAGATCGTCGTAAATCACCAGCGCGTCTTGCCCATGGTGCATAAAATATTCGCCGATGGCGGTGGCGGTGTAGGGCGCCAGATACCACAGCGAGGCCGGAGTGGAGGCCGGGGCCGATACTACTATCGTGTATTTCATCGCCCCGTGTTCTTTGAGAGTGGCGACGATTTTGGCCACTTTGGAGTCTTTCTGCCCTACGGCGGCGTAAATACAAATCGGGGTTTTATTTTTTTTATCTCTCCCCTGATTAATTATCGTGTCTATGGCAATGGAAGTTTTTCCGATTTGGCGGTCGCCGATTATGAGCTCGCGCTGTCCGCGGCCGATGGGAATCATACTATCAATTGCCTTAATACCGGTGTGCAACGGAGTTGAAACCTGCTCACGCATAACCACCGAGGGAGCCAGCCGTTCCACCGGATAATAAGTTTCCTCCGCGTCTGGTTCAAAAATCGGGCCTTGTCCGTCCAGCTCCGCGCCCAAGGGATTTACCACCCGGCCGATGAGCTCTTTGCCCACTCTGACCGAAAGGACGCGGCCGGTATGTTTGACCACCTGCCCTTCTTTGATTTTGAGATGGTCGCCCAGGATGATGGCGCCTACCGTGTCTTCTTCCAGGTTGAAAGCAATGCCGCTGACCGGGCCGGTTTCAGTTTCAAATTCCAACATTTCCTGGGAAGACACTTCCGATAGTCCGCTGACTCTGGCAATACCGTCGCCCACCTCAAGCACCTGTCCGATTTTCTCGGCTTTTAACTCATGCTTGATCCCTTCAATTTCTTTTTTTAAATTTTCTACGATGGAAGAAGAATTCATTTTTAAAATAATTTTTTAGCGGCGAATATATTATCAAGTTGTCTCTTGGCGGAGGCGTCTATCAGAATTTCGTCATTTATCATTATAGTCAATCCCGCCAATAGCCCCGGATTGAGTTTTTTACTGATCAGTAGTTTTTTACCGAGAATATTCTTTATTTCCTTTTCCAAATCGGCGCTGAGAGGACTGACCGTCTCAATCTCAACTTTCTGCAATCCCTCTTTCTCCAGATACACTTTTTCAAAACTGCGGAGGATGGCCGGCAGTTTGGCCATATCGCCGTTGCGGCGCAGGAGCAACAAAACTCGTTTCCATAAATCACGCCTCTGCCGGTCACTTTTTTTATCCAGCGCCAGGTAAAGGCTTTCAGCGTATTGTCGGGGAGAGTATTTCAACGGGATATGGTTTTAAGCTCTTTTAAAGCTTCTTTGATAAAATCTTTATCTCGGGTGGCGGCAGGTATTTTGCCGATAGTCTTCTCTATCCCGAGGCGCACCAGTGCCTCGGATTCAGCGTAAACCTCCTCCCCCATTTTGGCTTTCTCTCGGGCTATTACTTTTTTGGCATCCAAGATTACCTCCTCCACTTTGCGGCTGGCTTCTGCCAGCAGAACTTCTTTGCGATGTTTAGCCTCCAGTTCGGCCTGGGAAATTAAAGCTAAAGCCTCCGTGCGGGCTTTCTCGGCCGCTTCCTCCCGCACCCTAATGCTTTGGTTGAAATTTTCTTCCGCCTCCTTATTTTTCTTTAGGCTTTCGGCTATATCTTCTCTTCTTTTCCTGAACATCTCCAGAATCGGTCCATAGGCAAATTTTTTAAGGATGAAAAGAAGCAAGGCAAAATTAACCATCTGCGCCAGAAGAAGTTTCCAGTCAATGCCGAAATTGTGGATTAATTCTTGCACTTATTTGACGACCCTTAGACGAATTTAAGCACTAAAGCTACAACCAGGGCGTAAATAGCAATAGCTTCCGCAAAAGCGATGGCCAGAATCATGGCTGTCTGAACCTTGGAAGCTGCCTCGGGATTGCGTCCAATGGCCTCCAGGCCTGAAGATCCTATTTTACCGATGGCCAATGCCGGAAAAAGCGTGCCACCAATGATGACCGCGGCGGTTGCCAATAACCTCAAAGAATCTATCTCCATTTTTTTAGTAAGTAGAAAGTAGTTTGTAGGTTGTAGAATTTCCTACCACCTACCACCTACCACCTACCACCTTTTTTTATAACTTTTAATGATGAGAAACGGCAATACTTATAAAAACCATGGAAAGCATCGCAAAAACCAAGGCCTGCACAAATCCTACAAAAATTTCCAGCATTAGGAAAGGGATGGGAGCGACGTAGGGGGCAAGAAATGCCGCTATTATTAATAACACCTCTCCAGCAAAAACGTTTCCAAAAAGACGGAAGGAAAAAGAAATTATCTTGGCAAACTCGGATACCAGCTCCAGCAGGCCAATGCCGAAATTAATCGGGCTCCGGAAATCAAAAAACTTTGATAAATGTTTTCCAAATCCCAGTTCCATCGCTCCTTTTATATTGACCACGACGACGGTCAGGATGGCGAGCGCCAGGGTGAAGTTGAGGTCGCTGGCCGCGGAGCGGAAAAAAGGCACAAACAGACGCTCTCCCTCTTTGACCTCATAAAATCCGATGGAGCCTACGCCCGGGAAAATACCCAGCCAGTTGGAAACAAGAATAAAAACAAAAATGGTCGCCACCAGCGGCAGATATTTTTCCGCCTTTTCCCGGGTGCCGAAAACTCCCGTCATGAGGCCAGAGAAACTTTCTATAAAGAACTCCCAGACATTCTGCAGTCCCGAGGGCACCAGTTGCATACGGCGAGAAACCAGCAGGGCTGCTATAACCAACAATCCCAGCACCAACCAGCTCATTATCAAAGAATTAGTTATGGGAAAGCCAAAGGGGTGTAGAATTTTTTCAGCGGCAATCTCAATATGGGGCATCGTAGTAACTTAAGAGTAAACAAAAAAACGCCTATGCACGCCTTAAACTAAAATCAACCTTAATATTAGAGATTACCCCTTTTAAACCTAAAAAGCAACCCCGCACTACAATTTCGACAATTGCTCTTTTTCAATTGAGGGTTATTATCATAAATTACCCATTTTTTAGTTTATCTCGCCAGCTTATATTTGGCAATAATAAAAAAAGTCGAAATTGAGTTACGGGGCAAAGCTCTCGGCTGTGGAAATCTAATTATATTTTCAACCTTTTAAGCCGCAAAGAATTTAGGACTACCGAGACCGAGCTCAGGGCCATAGCTCCTCCGGCGAGCACCGGATTCAGGGATATATGCCAAAAAGGCCACAAGACCCCCGCGGCTACGGGTATAAGCACAAGATTGTAAACAGAAGCCCAGAAAAGGTTTTGTTTGATGTTGGCCAGCGTCCGGCGCGATATTTGGATGGCGCCGGAGATTAAAAGCGGGTTGCCGGAGGCAAGCGTGATATCTCCCGACTCAATGGCGATGTCGGTGCCAGTGCCGATGGCAATTCCTACATCGGCCTGGGTCAACGCGGGCGCGTCGTTGATGCCGTCTCCGACCATAGCCACTTTTCTACCCCCGGATTGCAGCTCTTTTATTTTTTCCGATTTTTGCTGCGGCAAGACCTTGGCCATGATATTTTCAATGCCAAGCGTTTTTCCTATGGATTGCGCCGTCCGTTCGTTGTCTCCGGTGATCATCCA
>CAYHON010000007.1:5351-34113 GCA_964358425.1 uncultured Candidatus Saccharibacteria bacterium
TTTTCCAGGCTGGCCGCGATCTGAACCATTTTTTCTTGGCTGTTGATGGAATTAGAGACCAAAATATCCGTAACCGCCGGCTCGCCTCGAGTTAATGTGCCGGTTTTATCCAGCACCACTGTATCAATTTTACCGGCTAGCTCCAACGCTTCGGCATCGCGGATGATTATCCCCTTCTCGGCCGCTTTGCCCGTGCCGACCATAATCGCCGTGGGGGTGGCCAGGCCCAGCGCGCATGGACAGGCCACCACCAGCACGGCCACGGCGTTTATCAGGGCGAACTCCAAAGCCGGATCAGGTCCCCAGAAAAACCAAAGTAAAAATGAAATTATAGAAATGGCCAAAACTACGGGCACAAAATATCCGGTAACCGTGTCGGCGTATTTCTGGATAGGCGCTTTGGATGATTGCGCCTCCTCCACCAATTTTATGACAGTAGCCAGAAAAGTTTCGGAGCCGACTTTGGTCGCCCGAAACTTAAAAGCCCCGGTTTTATTGATGGTCGCGCCCACGACCGCGTCTCCGACTTTTTTGTCTACGGGCATGGATTCTCCGGTGACCATGGATTCATCCAGAGCCGAATATCCTTCAATGATAATTCCATCCACCGGCACTTTTTCTCCGGGTTTGACCAGTAGGATATCTCCAACCCTTACCTCCTCAATCGGCACGTCCATCTCATGTTTTCCTTCATGAAGCAGATGAGCGGTCTTGGCTTGCAATTTAAGAAGTTTTTTGATGGCCTCCGACGCCGAACCCTTGGCCTTGGCCTCCAGATATTTTCCCAGCACCACCAGAGTGACCACCACGGCCGATACGTCAAAATACATGCTTAATCCTCCTTGACCGGACGGATTCAGATATGCCGCCACCGCACTGAATATAAAAGCGGCTCCCGTGCCTAAGGCCACTAAAGTGTCCATATTGGCGGAGAGGTTTTTGAGACCGAACCACGATCCTCTCCAGAATTGATACCCGATCAAAAATTCTACGGGCGTCGTCAAAATCAAAAGCAATAACGGCCGCGGAAATCCGGCTAATAATTTTTCGGTACCTGGGAAATAATCAGGAAAACTTAAAAATAAAATCAGAACGGACAGAACAGCCCCGATGGTAAATTTTTTGCGCAATTTTTTAATCTCGGTTTCTTTGAGCATCCGGTGATGGTCGTGCTCCCCCATCTCGCCAATCACTCCTTTTTGCTGATGGTTTTGATGTTCTCCACCGGCGGTGATTAATTTGTAGCCAGTGGCCTTAACCGCTTTTTCCAAATCGCTTATGGCTGTATCATCCGTGAATTCTACCGTCGCTTTTTCCGACGCAAAATTCACCGAAGCGTTTTTTACGCCAACCACATTTTTTAGCGCCTTCTCAATCGTGAGGGCGCAGGAGGCGCAATGCATCCCTTGAATTGGGAATTGTTCTTTTTTCATCCCGTTAGAAATTTAAGGCTATTTGGCGTTATTGATAATATTTTGGATAATCTGGTCAATTTCTTTGGGTCTCTCCCCCAAATCGGCTTGCGGGAAGAATTGCGGCAAAACAATCGGGCGCATACCGGAAATAAATGTCTCACTATCTTTGGTGTAAACATTTATTTTACACGGCAGACAAAGTCCGATTTTGATGTCAATATCCAGAAACTCGCTAGCAAACTTTGCATTGCAAAACTCAACAATTTTAAACGGTTCTCTCATGAATCCTTTCTCGCCCAAGGTCTTCTGCACATCGTGAATATACAAAACCCGCATACCGGCCTTGGGAATCTCATCCTCTGTGCTCTGGACCGCCTCGTCAAAAGTTTTTTGGGTAGTTACGGTGTAGTCAAATTCCATAATTTTAAATTTTATTTCTTTTTGAATAAATTAAATAAAAAATTCTGCTTGGTGTTAAATGGCGTAATATGTGCTTCCTCAAAACCTCTGACACGACTGAAATCCTTCTGAAAAGTCTTTTTTATTGAATCCTTGGAGTATCGCGTAATATCAAGCCCGCTACATTTTTTTGGTCCATTCACAGAAAAGGTTGATATAATAAGATAGCCACCGGGCTTTATAAATTTGCCCGCAATTTCAACATAACGGACAATATCTTCCCCTCTGGTTAAAAAATGAAACGCGGCTCTATCATGCCAAATATCAAAGCGATACTCTGTGTCAAATTCTAAAATATCCGTTTCAATCCAAATAACTGATTTTGCCTTTTCTCCCAGTCTTGTTTTTGCTTTTTGCAGAGCTTGGGAGGAAATATCCAATACAAATACATTTTTGAAACCAAGACCAAGAAGTTTGTCCGCGAGTTTAGAATCGCCGCCCCCAACATCAATAATACTACTATTTTTATCAATACCAGTTGATAGAATGAGGTCAATGGAAGTTTTGGGGATGTCCTGATACCAGCTCACTTCACCTGTCGTATCCTTTTCTCTATATATTTTCTCCCAATGCTTTTTTGTTTGATTATGCTCGTGATTCATATTTTGGACGCCCCTGTTTCTTTAATACACTACCTTACTAATCAACAAAATTGAGCAGGGTTGGCGTCAAATTGCGTTTTGCAATGTTCGGAACAAAATGAATATATCTTACTTTCATGTTCAGAGAAGATCAACCATTTGGACATAAAATTTAATGAAATAAACTATTTCCGAACCAAGCACGCATTTCCAGCCGTATTTTTTAAGCGATAATTTTTCCATATTTTTAATTTTTATTTAATTGATAATTTTAATTTTCTTGTCCCGCAGTAAGCTTGGCTCTACTGTCAGGGCCGACCTTTTTAATTTAATTTGGCAAGTTCCGTGGCCAGTTGGTCATTGTGAATCGCCATATTGGGATCATCAAATATGTGCCGAATGATCCCCTCTTTATCTATAAGCACATAAGTATGTCCGGGCAGGGAGCCGTAATGCATTGAAGACTGGGTGGTAAGCACGCCAAATTTTTTAGACACCGCTCCACCCTCGTCAAAAGCCATCGTTGCTTCCGCAAGTTCCGGCATCTGATCAATGGCTTTCTGCCAATCTTTTCGGGGATCCACTACTACCGAAAGCACCGCCGTTTCGCTATTTTTGAATCGTTCGTCTTGAGCAAGCGCGGCTATCTGGTTCCAGCACGCCGGGTAGCACATCAACCCCTCGTTAAAAAAAAGAATGATATTTTTACCCCGCAATTCGTCCAAAGAGTACGTTTTTCCGTTTTTATCGGTTAAAACAGAGTCTGGCGCAAGCCCGCTGACCAAATTATCAGGATTAAACGGCGCGGCAGAAACAGAAGCGCTATTGGCTATAGGATGGCCATGCAGATCCAGCGCTGATACCGCGGTCTTATTTTTATTACTGCTATAAATTATCAGCCCGACCACAACCACCGCGAGGACTACAATAATGATAACAAAAATGCTATTATTTTTCATATTTTTCTTTTTTAAATTGATTAATTGACCATTTTATTACTGCTGCCACCAAGACTATAAGAATAATCGCCCACCCGTATTCAGGAATAATTTTCACGAAACCGCCGATCGCATTCATAAACTTGGTTAGATAGATATTGATTGTGGTCTGGTATTCAGAATGGACAAACAAGCGGTTCGCCAGCGCAAGATAGATGATAAAAATCCCCATTATGAGGAAAACAGCTCCCGAAACCGCTTCCGCCATAGTCAATCGTATTTTTCTGCCACCCACCGAATATACAATTGGTTTATGAAGGACCTGTATGAGTTTTTGAGAGAAATCCGCCTTATCGAGGAAGAGAGAAATTAAAAAGAGGGGCGCTGTCATGCCGAATACAAAACTCAAAGTATAAATCCCGCCCCAGAGTATGGAACCGGGGAGCGCTGAGAGTGTCAATACTCCCGCCAGCACCGGAGCGCAACAGGTTGTGGCGATACCGGAGAAGATACCCAGAGTAAATACCGAAGCCGCGTTATGCTTTTTCAGAGAAGAATTTACTTGGAAAGGCAACGAGAAATGTCGGCCGGTAAGCAGAATAATGCCCAGGATGGTCAAGAAAACGCCGCCGATTCCAAAGACCTCATTATGATAGCGGCTGAATATTTGCCCCAAGGCGGCCGCCCCCAGTCCTATTGGGAGAAAGACGGCCAATATCCCTAAGAAAAAGATAAAGGTCATTAAGAATATCTTGTGGCGCTCGCGGAAGATGGAGGCGAAATAGGAAGGAAGAAGGACCGTAATGCAACAGGGGGCAAAAAGAGCGGCCATACCGGCAATGAAAGCCGCCACAATTGAGGCGCTTAATAATAACTCCATAATTACTTTCTTTTAGATAAGCGATAAATTGACAAAATCTCGCCGATGGCCTTTTTAGACTGGCCGGATTTCATCTGCTCTACCACATGGGTGGCTAAATGATTCTCTAAAATCAAATCCTCCACTCCGGACAAAGCTTCTTTAACGGCTAAGGACTGGGTGATGACATCCACGCAGTATTTATTTTCCTCTATCATCCTCTGTAGGCCTCTTACCTGTCCTTCTATAATTTGAAGCCGGCGCCCAACCCTCTTTTGTATGTCTTTCTTCATAGTGTCATAATACCCCCAGGGGGTATTTGGTGTCAAGGGTTGATTATCCAAGTAAATCTCCGCTCGGCTATCCCGCCGATTTCTTTGATAGATAGCTAAATTTTATTACTTTTCGGTAGATGTAAATAATACCGGCCAGATTAAAAATAAGACCAAGCCAGAATAGTTGGATTTGATATTGGCCGATAATACTTATAATTCCTGTGGCTCCGATTACCGGCAGAATATTTACCAGATAATGAGCGCAACACGAAACCATGGCCGCGGTGGAAGTCGTCCCCGAAACAGCCAGCACTTTACCTGATCCTTCTTGGTGATGTATGGCGTTCTTTAAGTAGACATAAAGCCCGATTTGAATTCCAAAACCTAAAGCCAAGCTCACAATGAAATACCAGAAAGCATAAAATTGACTGGCCGCGAAACTCCAACCCGAAATCAAAGAGACAGTTCCAAAATAAACAACTAAAAGTAAAATCTCCCCCAGTATTCCCATTCGGATTGATTTGAAGATAATTCCCGAACCAGCCATAATTATTAGGATTATTTTTTATACTCCGCAGCCTCCGCCGGAGGGCTCGGATTTTACTTCCTCCACCTGCGAAAGAATTTTCTGATAACCGGGACCGCTCGAATAAGCCGCACCCAGTACTTCGGCGGGATTTATTTTATTCCATTCTACGCCTTTAGTTTGCCAGTATTTGGCGAGCGTCAAATAAGTATCCGGAAACCAATAAGCGTTTACCTGCAAAGCAATTTTATACATTTCTTTCTCGCCTACTCCCTGTGAGGCCAGAAGTTCCAAAAGCCCCAGCATAGCCATGCCGTGATTGCAGTCCGGGAATAGTACCGAATTTCCGCAACATGGCCGATAGATTCCGGTGGCTACTTTCTCCACCAGAGTCTGCTGTTCGGGAGTAAGAATCATAAAAGGATGGCGCGAATAATGATCCATAGGATTTCCTTTTGAGACCGTCCAGCCGCCGGTGGAGGCAAAATTGGCGGCTTTAATCAAAACTTCTTCCGGGTTTTTGGGATTGAAGCCGTCGTAAGTCGCCATCGGACCTTGCTCCAAAATAGGGTTTTTATTACCCAAGCCCAGAGCCCAGAAAACATTGAGCAGGAGGCCGGAATTGCGCGGAGTCATTTTAATTGATCCGTCAACGGTCTCGCGCAGAAGCTGTCGCAAATCTGCCGACAAATCGCCGCGAGCGCCGTAGATTGCCTCCAGTTTTGGTAAGTCAATCACCCCCGTGCCCGTTAATTTTATCCCCAAATCCCCCCAGCGTACGGGGAGGACTATCCCGCCGGAGGGTAGGACTTTTTCTTGCAGACTTAACCCGCTATTTTCTTTTTTGGCCGCGGGTTTGGCGGCCGTGTTTTGATTTTCAATCCCACAGCTTGTTTCGATTCCCGGAGATTCAGAAACGGCCGCCGGCTGCGGCGGCGCTTTGGTTTTTACATATATCCACGCGCCGGCTAAAATCGCCGCCGCCAGAATTATGCTGATGGGCAGTAAATTTTTGTCGGCGCCCGCCGACAGCGCGGGGATTTTTTCCTCGTCGTTTTTGTTTGATGTTTCGTTTTCCATGTTAATTATATTTTATAGCCAGAGAATTAATAACCCCAAAACTATAACCGCCAGTCCTCCGTAGAGCCGCATATTGTGGCTGTTGTTTTTCTTCCAGGATTCCACTTTGGACAGCAGAGTTCTGTTGCCGGCCATAATCAGAATTATCACGAGCGGCAAGACAAAAACCAAATTGTAGAGAAGCAGGTATCCAAGCCCCCGCACATAAGTCGCCTGGTCGTGCAATAATCCCAGTACCATCAGATACGGCCCGCCGGTGCAGGGAAATTCGCAAAGTCCGACCAAAACCCCCAGCAGAAACGTGGTCGGCAGGGAGGCTTTCTCCATGAGAGACGCCATGGTCTTGTGGCTGGCCGGCGGGATTTTTAGTTTAATCGGAAAGCGGGGAAAAATCTCGCCGATTATATTTATCAGTCCCAGGAGAATCAACAACAAAGCCCCGGCTTTCGCCATAAAATGCGGAAGGTTGAAAATATGCAGAGCCTGCAGGATGCCGAGGCCGATAAGGATATAGACGGTAAATATTCCGAAGATGTAGAACCCGCCGAGTTTAAGGATGCTCGCGCGCGCTCGGCCCATGCTCAAAAGAAAGGCGATGGTAAGCAGCAAAACTGAAAAAGCGCAGGGGTTTAGGCTGTCCAAAGCCGCTGCCACTAAAATCAGCGGCAGGAGCCAGCTACCTCCCCGGCTTAAAGACCAGAGGGCTTGCGCGCCGGAGTCTCCCATACGGAAAAAAGCCACGACACCGAGAAATAGTATTCCCAAAATTAGCAATACTAAAGTTTTTTTGTTCATTTGTTTAAGGAGTTACTTGGGCCGAGAAACTTAATTCGGTCTGTCCCACGCCTTCATATTCTATGATAACACTTCTTTCAATCAGTCCCACTCCGGCCGGCCCGTGAGCCGCCGGGTCAAACTCGGCCTCCACTTCTGCCGTAGATTGTGGTCCAATAACCTCTTTCAGACCGGGCGAAAAACCGTGTCCGGGCATGCCGAAAGGTCCGGATTTTTTGCCGTTGTTGATTAGAGACGCTTCCGTGCACATACAGGAAGTATAAACTTTGTCTACGGTAAGGGGCCGGTCGGAGTCATTTTTGACGAGATATGTGTGTTTTACCTTCCCCGCGGCCATGGAGATGCTTCCGAAGTCAAAGTATTTTTCTTCCGGAGTTATCGCCGTGTTTACGGAGGCGGTGGGAGGTTTTTTTTCAGGAGGTTTGGGCAGGACCCAGATAAGCCCTCCGATAATGACGGCGACGGCCAGCAGGCCGATTAGTAAGTCTTTGTTTTTTTTCATTTTAAGATTTTTAAATTAAAAAACCTATCTTAGGCGATAGGCGCAAGTTTAACTTAAATTAAAAAGAATACGGCTAAATCGGAAAAAAACTCGCGCCTGTAAAAACGCAAGCTTCCGGGTCTCTTTTTTCCAAAAGGGCCAGCCACTTCCTGAAAAGTATTTTGGATATAGTTGATGTTGCTTCTTTTTTAGATCGGCTAAAAGCCAAAGCATAATTATCAAGGCGAAAAACGCCCAGGATATCGGATTTTAGCAAAGCCGCCAAAACCCAGGCGGCTAAAAATAGCGCGCTCGCGTTTAAGACGGTCAAAAGAAGACTATGGAAAACATTGATGTGGAAATTGGCGAAATAAAACGGGCTGGCCATTTCGGGGCAGACGGCCGTCTCGGACACAATTCCGAAACATCCCCCAATTTTGTGTTCGGAGATGGAATGGCCCATGGCGAGCAAACCAAACACCGCCAACCCGGCGATAGCCAACAATAAAGCAATTGATAGTCTTTTTTTAATCACCGTTCTATTATATATGAAAAAATAAGGTAGGTCAACAAAAAATAAAAACCCCGATCAATAATCATTCGCCGGTTGGCGAAATAGATCGAGGTCGACGTTTCCAGATGTTTTTCAAAAAACCTCTGATAGTTTTTTGTGGCAAGGTCGGCGGCGGGGGTGTGGTTGACCGACCAAGCATTTCTCGCAGTTCCGGTATGGTTTTATAAAGAAATTTTGTCGCTCCTTCTGTAGTTTGTACCAGTCGGATTTTTATTGTCCGGTCGTCGGGATTATAGCGCGCATGCGTCATAAGAATCTTTCTTCCGGAAACCGTGATATAAGGGACAAATCTTGTGATTCCCCTTCTCTCTTTCTTGGCGGCTACCAGTCGAAAACCAGGACTTTCCCTGTTATTCATACAATGCGCCACCACTACACAGGCAAGTTTATCCGTCTCTATTGGCCACCAATCCAAGCCGATTTTTCCAGTTCTTTTTTCGTCTATCCCGTCAACAAAATTGTTAAACCCCAGTGTTGTTAAGAAAAAACCCAGTCGGTCTTCAACAGGAGGCGGATTCCAACCATTAAGTCCACTTTCGTCCCCGGTCATAAAACCCCTTTCTTTTTTAAGGTTCTTATTTTGAAACTATCTGAAAAATCCCCTTTCTATAAAATTTGCAATTTTTGGCTAAGGCTTCGTCACTCCTCGTCGCTGTATATAGGTATATACAGCTTCCTCGTCGTTTCTCGCCCCGCTCAAAAATTGCTGCATTTTCCTACGAAAAGAACTTTTCAGACAGTTTCTTTAACCAACCTCCGTAAGGGATTTATCCCGTTAGAAGTGTAGTTTTATACTAAACAACCAGTTAAATATACTAATAGTATTCCTTACTTAGTTTTTGGATAAAATAGCCCTAAACTTCTAACGGGATTAATTTCTAGACTCCAGTTATTAACCACCAATTTATACAAAATGGGGCTTATGGTTACACTTAATACCATATTCCCGAGCAGGTGTAAAGCCGTGAAGGGTATTTGGCCGAAAAAAGCGTCGCGCAAGGTTTGTCCAAAAAACAAAGGTCCTATCGTCAGCCCCGTCGCGGCATCGTAAAGAATAGTACCCAAGACTGCGTATTTGAGAAAGTTTAAAGCCGAAGCTTCTTTATGCCGGAAGAAAAAATAAGCTCCTACCCCGAGCAGGCCGTAGGCTACTCCGGTAATCCAAGTCCACTCGCCTACTTTACCCACAGCCGCGTCAAACAAAACTATGCTTAAAAAGCCGAACACAAACCCTCCGGCCCAGCCATATTTTTTGGAAAAAGGCATAGTGGCGGTCAAAATCGGCTCCATATTAGGCGGACGATATGGTATCAGGCGGATGCCGAAGCACACCAGCCAGCCGATGATAAATTTAAATCCTCCGGTTGAGTAACTATTTTTGGGCATAGTAGTTATATTTGTTGATAAGAAGTTTTATGATTGTAGCAAATTTATACTATGATGTAAATCGGTTTTGGTTTATAAAAATATTTTCAGCTCACCAATCACTTCTTCGCTCATGTTGTTACGATACGGACAAATAATATTCGCTCGTCGGTGGGACCCTCCGTGTTCTCCACTTATAAATAAGTCTGTTGCCGTCATTCTGAGCAAAGCGAAGAATCTCTATTATCTCCTGATAACAACAATGGAGCCTCGGTTTCCCACTCTCCTCGCTTCATTTATTTGTATCCGTATCTCCACAGTTCGCTCAAAAGTAATTGACTCGCTTTATCACCAAATGGAGATAACCCGCGGTCGAAGGTAGTGTTCGTAGAAAACCATAGAAAGTTTGGTTAGCATGGTTTCTGCCGTATAGGCAGAATAACCAAACTTTATCTGAGTGAGATTGCTCGCAGGAAGCAATCGAACGTGTTTTCGAGAATACTACCAAGGGAACCGCGGGGTTAACTAAGCATTTGAGGGGTATAAACGAGCGGAAAATTAATGAACCCCCATGGTGTGTGTACCACAGGGGTTCGGTTTTGCGCTTTATTGCGCCTTTCGTGTGTGCTTCTTCTTCAGGATGTGGGCCTCGAAGGACGCGGAGAGGTTGGTGACCGTGCCGGTCAGGGTGGAGACGTCCTCGGTGGCCTTGCGAGCGGAGTCGCGGGCGTCTGTTAGAATTCCGATAGCCGCAGGGTCGAGGTCGACGTTCACTGCTGTCGTGGTGGTCGAAAGGCCATCTATCCGTTCGTTGGTCTTCCCGAGGGCATTCTGAAAGGTGCTCACGGACGATTTTGCTCGCCGCGCCATCTGCATGGCCTCGTCCGCCTTGTTGTCAGCCGTCGCGACATGCTTGACCACTTCATGGAACTTGGCGTCCGAGATCCTCTTGTTCTCGGCCACCTCGCCTCGGATGTTCTTCAGCGCTGTGCCCATGTTGTTCGCCAGAGTCACCTGATCCTTGTAGTTCGAGTCCACCTTCTTCTCCAGCTGAGCGATGTCCGCCTTGGTGGCGTATGGGTCGTAAGTGACCCCGTAATTGCCACCGCAAGACATCGCGAACACCCCAACCATTAGGACCATGATTCCGATCGACATCTTACGCATAACAGCACCCTCCTAAAAGGAATTTTACTGCTTTGGCGGCTCGGAAAATTCCGGCCGTCACCTTTTTGATTTGCACACTTATGTTCACGTTCTAGGGCCATTATATCATAGCCATACTGATTTGTCAAGCGGTATAAATAGGCCTGGCTAAAATAGCCTAAAAACCCCATAGATAAGCCAAAAAAAATAGCTCGCGGAAAGCGAGATATTGTTTTTTAATCCCAAACGACGCTAAACATAAACCAGATAAAAATCACCAGCAGAATTAACTGAAATCCGCCCAAGAAAAGTAAACTTACATAAAACAGGGATAAACTTTGCCAAAAACCCTGCGGATTGAAAGACATTCTGGATCCCAGATAAATCCAAACGGGTATGGTGGCCACGCCGGCGCTGACGAGAGTAATTCCCCATCTTAGCAAAAAGTCTTGGAAGCTCGCGCGCGGGCCGAATTTGGGCCCCTGGAAACTTTTGATATGGCAGTAATAATATCCCTTACTGCTCCACAAAAAAATAAACAAAAGTACTCCGAAGATTTTGAAACACCCTTCCAGCGGCAACCCATTCGCCAGTACGCTAAGCGTTAGATACAACGGAGAAAGATAAATCGCCGCCAGTAGAAGTTTCAAAAAAGGTTTCCAGAATCCCGTGTAGTGATCGTGCCACCAGTAGTATTGCCAAAGCATCGGATACCTCCTTACATATAACGACATCGCATGTCGTTATATTCAAAGTAGGGTTTTGGAGTGTTTGTTAAAGATCCTCTTGGAAACTGGTTTTCAACCGCTTTTTCCGATTGTACCTATCTTGCGCCAGCTCAATTAATTTATCAAGCAATTGAGTATAGGGCATACCGCTGGCTTCCCAAAGCTTGGGATACATGCTTATTTTGGTAAATCCGGGGATGGTGTTGATTTCGTTTATATATATTTTCCCGGTTTTGGTCAAAAACATATCCACCCGGGCAAATCCCTCGCATCCCAAAACTTGAAAAGTCTCTATCGCCGATTTTTGTATTTTTTTTATAACGGTTTTTGGCAAGTCGGCTGGTATTTTTAAAATTGCTCCGTTCTCATCCAGATATTTGGCTTCGTACGAATAAAAATTATGTTGGGGTATTACCTCTCCCGGCAGAGACGCCCGTGGTTTTTCATTGCCCAGCACCGAGCACTCTATTTCCCGCCCCTTTATAAACTGCTCAATAATTATTTTTTGATCATAGCGAAAAGCGTCTTTTACCGCCACTTGAAATTCTTTTTCGGACCCAGCTTTGCCGATGCCCACCGAGGACCCCATATTGGCGGGTTTTACAAAAACGGGCCCGCCTAAAGTTTTAATCACTTGGCTGAATTTAGGATGCGGCTCGTTTTGATGGAGGACCAAAAATTTGCCGATGGGGAGCCCCACGTCGCGCAGAACTCTTTTCATAAAATCCTTGTCCATACCCAAAGCCGAGCCGAGCACTCCCGCGCCGACATAGGGCACGTTGGCCAGCTCCAGCAATCCCTGCACCGTGCCGTCCTCGCCGTAAGTGCCGTGCAAAACAGGAAAAACCACCTCAAGTTTTATTACCTGTTTTTTTCTTGAAAGATTTATCAGCTTTCCACAGCTCTGTGGCAGAAGCGCTACGCTATCCCCAACCCCATTTTCCGGAAACGACTCCACTCCTTTTTTAGACATGAATTTTTTCTTATCCGGCAAAAACCACCGGCCGCTTTTGTCTATGCCGATAAGCACTGCTGTATATTTTTTCTTATCCAGTGCAGATACAATACTCCGGGCGGATCGGATGGATACTTCGTGTTCCGCCGACTTGCCTCCGAATAGGATGCCGATTTTTAGTTTTTTGACCATGCTTTAATTATATCACACCATCAAAAATTAATTTTACTTCTCCTGGTCCTCCTCTTCGGGCAAAAATCCTCCGGCCTGCAGGGTCCAAAGTTTTTGATACAAACTGTGAGGTTTTTGGACAAGCTCGCCATGAGTCCCCTCCTCTATAATATGCCCGTTGTCCAAAACAATAATCCGGTCCATTTTGCGGATAGTGGACAGGCGGTGGGCGATGACGATGGTAGTTTTTCCAGCCATTAATTTCTCCAGCGCGTCTTGGATGAGCATTTCGGAGTGGGAGTCCAGGCTGGAAGTGGCTTCGTCCAAAATCAAAATCGGCGCGTTTTTAATCATCGCCCGCGCGATAGCCACGCGCTGCCGTTCTCCGCCGGACAGCTTAATCCCCCGCTCTCCCACAAAGGTCTGGTAACCTTTGGGCAGGTCTTTAATAAATTCTTCGCAGTGCGCGAGGCGGGCAACTCGATAAATTTCCTCATCTGAGGCCTCGCGCCGTCCGTAGCGGATATTTTCCAGCAGGCTCCGGTGGAAAAGTATGG
Organism: uncultured Candidatus Saccharibacteria bacterium; assembly: GCA_964358425.1. Lineage (GTDB taxonomy): Bacteria > Patescibacteriota > Minisyncoccia > Sungbacterales > HO2-52-23 > CAYHON01. The sequence goes on from CAYHON010000007.1 coordinate 18,257, forward strand.
GATCCTGCGGCACCAGCCCAAGATGTCTGCGCAGGCTTTCCTGTGTGATGCGCATAGTGTTTTGCCCGTCTATGGTGATGGTCCCGCTGGTAGGCTCATAAAGGCGTAGAAGCATTTTTACGATAGTGGATTTGCCTGCGCCCGAGGGTCCGACCAAAGCTACTTTTTCTCCGGCCGCAACAGTGAAATCAAGCCCGCGCAGGACTTGCCGGGTGTCTTGGAAACTAAAATTTATATTTTCAAATTTTACTTCCCCCTTTTCTACAATCAGTTCTCGGGCCTGCGGAGCGTCCTTAATAGCATGAGGGGTGTTTAAAATTTCCACCATTTCTTTGGCGTCGGCAAAACTCTGGTAAAAATCGCGGATGACGCGGGTGAAATCCCAAAGCTGGCCGACGAGGCCGAGCAGATAGGTCTGCACCAGCACGAAAGTGCCGACGGTAAATACCCCCTCCTGCCAGTAGCGGATACCGACGTAAAAAAGCGCGAATTCCACCAGAATCATCAGCAAGGCCTGTCCGGCGTCCACCACGCCGTCCAAGTTCCAGCTAAAGCGGGTAATACGCCGCTGTTTTTCGGTGACTTCGCGGAAACGTCCGGACTCCTCCGCGTGTCCGGTAAAAATCTGGATGGTGTTGTGATTGGTGATATCGTCGGCGAGCACTCCGGTAACTCTGGAGTCAACCTCCGCGCGCTCAATATCGTATTTTATTTTCCAGCGGGAGAAAAAGAAATTAAAAGTGATGAAAATAACCGCCCAGAGCAGGATTATCAAAGTAACTTGGGGCTTGACCAGCCAGAGGCCGATGGATACTCCGGTGATGCGGATTGCCAGCGGAAAGACATTCCAGACGAGACGGTCGGCTATTCTTTCAAAAGATCGTACCAGACGGTTTACTTTCTGCACTAGCGACCCGACAAAATTGTTGGAGAAAAAATCATAAGAATGCGCCAGTAGATAATCAAAAGAAGTCTGGCGTAAAACGGCCATAATGCGGGCCTGAAAAGCGCTGTTCAAAAACGTGCAGGCGCGGTAGAAAAGCCACATCAGGCCGTGCAAAGCGAGGATGGTTAAAATAATATTTACGAGCTCGTGGGCGGAGGCGGACCGCAGGTCCTGACTTGAGGTCAGAACATCAAAAAACTTTTTGTAGTAAAGCGGCACCACCAGCTCCATGGCGGTAGCCAGGCTGACCCCGAAAAGCATAGAAAAAAGCAGTACTTTGTAATTGCGTACTGCCTGCCAAAATGTTTTTAAGACGTGTTTAGCGGTTATGGGCATGACTTATATTGTATAATATTTTTATGAGTAAGTCAATTTTAATAAAAAACCTCGGCTACCGCTTGGGGCCGAGGAAAATCCTGTTTTTAGTGATTTATTGCGGCAAATTGAAGTAAACAGTAGTGACAACCGTTACGGCGATAAAGATCCACATCCCGTAATAAGTGAACCAGAACAGCTTAAAATCTTTTCCGAGCTTCATTTGTTTAAATATCTTTTTAAAAATTAATAGCTGGCGGGAAAGTCAGCTTTTAGGCTTGTTTTAGATTATTATCTCATTTAATTTTTTCAGACTATCATTTTTATTTAAGTACGGCAAGCGGGTTTTCCACAAGAGTTACTGCCTTTGTATCTTACCAGCCAATAAAAATACAAACTCCAAACAAACCCGGCGGTAAGCAGGATTAAAATAATTAAAACTTTCTTCAAATCAATTTTTTCTTCTGCGCAAAAGAGGTGCCAGGAAAATCAGGACATAACCAGCCCAAAGAGTGCGGGAGTAAAAAAGCAAGGAATTAAATTTCAGGCTGATAAACCAGTCGAGGATAAATCCCGTTAGCACCCAGCTGATGCCGAACATCAAGGCGCGGGAAGAATTCTCCGGCCGGGCGTAGCCTGCAAAAATATAGGAAGATATGCCTGCGGCCAGCACCGTTACGATTTTGGCCCAGGAAAGATCAAAAACCTTAAAGCCTATAAGGGCGGAGACAACGGCAAACATTATGACCCAGATAAGCGCGCCAAACCCGATTGTTTTTTTCCAATTCATATTTTTTTTATTTATTATATAAAAAGAGACTTTTATCCCCTATTCGGGGTGTATCTATATTTTAAGGCCTAAACCGGCTATCGGCACTCTTACTTATGCACACCCCGTGTTATAATCAAAATATGAGAAAATATCTGTTATTGCTTTTAGTGTTGGCGGTGATAATTATTTTAGCCGGCATGATTGGCCTGAAAAAAGATTCTTCCTCACCGGGCGCATTGCAATCTCATCAGGGAACTATTCTGGTAAAAATAAAAAGCGCCGTTTTGGAAACGGAGCTTGCCGATACTCCCGAAAAAAGACAACGCGGGCTCTCGGGGCACGCGCCTTTAGCCGAAAACCAGGCTATGCTTTTTATTTTTGAAAAACCCGATTTTTACAGCTTTTGGATGAAAGATATGGCCTTCCCTATAGACATTATCTGGCTCGACGGCGGATTTTCGGTGGTCGGTCTCGCCCAAAATATCTCGCCCAAGTCTTTTCCTAAAACTTTCCTGCCGGATTCCCCCGCCATGTACGTTTTGGAAATTCAGGCTGGTCTGGCCGACAAGCTTGGTTTGGTTATAGGCGACAAAGCCGAGCTTTCCAATATTTTGGGGAAATAAGTTATATCTCTTGTCAACCCCACACATAACTTATGTTGGAACATAAATTATGTGTTGGGTCAATATTGTGCTAAATATTCTCGGGTTTATGATAAAGATGTAATAATTAACTCTAACACCATGAATAAAAAAACTACCACCATTCTCATTTTGGTTATTATCGTTTTGGCGGTCGGTTTGTATTATTGGAAGTTTTCTAAGGAGTCCCCGTCCAATAAAGCGACGGAAACCGCCGCGACTTTCGGCGACGATATCGCCGATAAAGTGGCGAACCCCGGAGCCAAACTGCCGGACGTCAATCCGTATGACGCCAAGACCAACCCCTTTGAAGGTACTAAGACCAATCCTTTCAAAGACGTTTATAAAAATCCTTTTGATTAACATCTAAAAAAATACCATGGAACAAAACAAAAAATTTTTGCGTATCGGCGGTATGGCACTGTGTCTTTGGGCGATGTTTGGTTTTTTTCAGACAGCTCGTGCCGTGGCGGAGGCGCCGGAGGAAATTAGAATTGCTCCCAATGATTCCTGGTCGCAGGAGGTGCCGGCCACGAGTATTCTAAGTATCGTCGGACGCATTGATTATGCTAATCCCGCCGGCGCCAACTATGCTCTGGAAATATATGTAAACGACCAAACCGTAACCTCGCCTCTCACCAACAAAAGCGCGAGTTTCACCTACAAAGACGGCCGGACATATTCTTATCTATTGGGTAAAGCGTGGATGCTGTATTACAGCGCGGACTTTTCCGCCGACAATTCAACCGCGGGCGGAAGATATCAGGTGATGACTGACCCGGGACAGGCCTATATCTATAAATGGGACATCTCTTCGCTTGTCGGCGGCGCGACAAGTATGAAATTGCGTCTCGTGAATAACGGCAATACGGTGGGCAAGCCCCTCGTCATCAGGGTGGGCAGTGCTTACCCCATTGCTGCTTTGGGCAATTGCAAAAGCAAAGATGACTGCAAGTCATTTTGCGAAGATAAAAACAATATTTCCGCCTGCGTCAATTATGCCGAGAAGCAGGGTTTGATGAGCAAAGAAGACGCGCAATATGCCAAAAAATTCGCCAAAGTCGGCGCGGGCCCGGGGGGCTGTAAAACTCAAAAAGATTGCGCGAGCTATTGTGATGACAGTAAAAACATGGGAGTCTGTTTATCTTTTGCTTCGCAAAACGGCCTGATGTCACCCGCAGAGCTGGCCGAGGCCCAAAAAGTGGCCAAAGCTTTGGAGGCCGGAGCCAAGCTTCCCGGATCCTGCCGCAACAAAGCTGATTGCGAAAGCTATTGCAACAATACCAACAATATGGAAGAATGCCTTAATTTTGCCGAAGCGGCTGATCTAATACCACCCGAAGAATTGAAAGAAGCCAAAATGGCGGCGGCGGCGATAAAAGCCGGACACAACCCCCCCGGCGGATGCAAGAGCAAAAAGGAGTGCGATACATATTGCGCCAATCCAGATAATATTGAATCGTGTCTGGATTTTGCGGAGGCCGCCGGATTTATCCCGCCCGGGGAGCTGGAGCAGGCCAGAAAAATAATTCCGCTGATGAAGGCGGGTAAAATGCCCGGCAACTGCAAGACCAAGCAGGATTGCGAAAGTTTTTGTTCCAGTGATGCCAATGTAGAGGTCTGCGGCAATTTTGCGCTGGAGGCGGGGCTGATGAAGCCGGAGGAAGCGGAGATGTACAAAAAAACCGGCGGCAAGGGTCCAGGCAACTGCCGGAGCCAGGCCTCTTGCCAATCCTACTGTGACACTCCGGCGCACGGCGAGGAGTGTCTGGACTTTGCCAAAGAAAAAGGACTTATTCCTCCGGAGCAGCTGAAAGAAATAGAGGAAGGTTCGGCTAAATTCAAAGAAGGTCTCTCCCAGGCTCCGCCGGAGGTGGTGGATTGTATAAAAAATCAGGTGGGCGCGGATAGGTTTGCCAAGATGCAGGCCGGCAGTATGCCTTCCCGGGAAGCGGGACGGGCCATGGGTCAATGTTTCCAGGATGTGATGAGCAAGATGATTCCCGAAGGAGCTAAAGGTAATATGCCGCCGGGTGGTTTTACCAAGCCGCCCACGGCCGAAGATATACAAAAAATGGTGCCCGAAGGGGTAGAGGTGACTCCCGAGATGATGAAAAAAGGTCCGCCGTCGCAGGGCGATATCCAAAATATGATTCAGCAGAAAATGCAGGAGGAGATGCAGAAGCGGGGTGCCCCGCCGACCGGCGGATCCGGTATGGGTATGCCGTCGGGCGGATCGGCCGCCGCTCCCGGAGGTTTTCCGACTGGCGCGGGTGGTCCTCCTTCGGCCGAAGACATCCAGAAAATGATACCCAAAAATATTCCCGCGGGTTACGGTCCCCCGGCCGGGATTCCGATGGGCCCTCCGCCGGGATATTAAGATAAATCAAAATAAAATTAGACCCCGCTGGCAGGCGGGGTTTAATCTATTAAGAAATTGGAAATTACTTTTGTATCAACCTTCCCACCAAAACTCCGATGGCGATAGCCGCTCCACCCAGCACCATCATGCGCAGACCGTTGCGGAAAGATCGTATTTTGGCTATCTCGCCTCCCACTACACCCAGGAGAAATAAGAAAAATAAAGACGCAATGATTGAAACCCAAAAAGCTGTCTCCACCGACAGGACAGCATAGGGAAACAGCGGAATCAGGCCGAAAGCAAAATAGGACAGAAACATAACCGCGCCTGCCCGGTAGGATCTCCCGGATGGTTTTTCCGTGTGGCGGGTGTATTCATCCGCCGAATACTCGGACATAAAACTGCCCGTGGCCATGGAAAACGATTCCACGAAAATTAGCACGACGCCGGTGAGGAAAATCGTAGAACTTGAAACGCCCGCCGCGGCCACGCCGGAAAGCAGGCCGACGGTGGAGACTAAGCTGTCCTCCACCCCGAAGACAAAATTGCGGAAATACGAGACAAATGATTTTTGGGAGGTCATATTTTATTCTAAAAAAGAAAACCTTTTTACCAGCGCAGTTCGCGACCACCATCGGCCGAATCCGAAGCGGTGCCCAGCCCGGCTAAAAACAAAGCCCAGCATTACGAGCGCGTAGATGATATGCTCGTCCAAAAAAGGATGGTTGGCGGGAGGCAGGGACAAGGCCGAATACATTAGAATCATCAAAAGCGCTCCAGAAAATCCGGCGATTTTTATCCCGATGCCTAAAATAAAGGCGAGTCCTGTCAAAAAAAGTCCGCCCATAAAAAGCCAATCTATCAGGACACTGCCGGAAAGCGCGTGGTAAAATCCGGCCAAAGAGCCTTTGACGGCCGCCTTCAGAAATCCGGCCGTGGGCGATCCGCCGTAGAGCCAGGCTTTGGCGCAGCCCGTTTCCACCAGTCCGCTGGTCGCGTCTCTACAGGTGGCAAATCCCAGGCCGAATAATTTATCCAAAAAAGCCCAGAACAGCAATAATCCCAGACTAATCCTCAGCAATGCCCACACGGTTTGTGTTTTTGTATGATTCATACTTATTATTAATAGTAATGGTAATTAAAAAGCGAGTCTTAATAATCCTTTCTGTTATAATACTACTCGGGGCGTTCTTTCGTCTATGGGGACTTGGTTCCGCCGAGCTGGTTTTTGACGAGGGTATGTATGGTTTCCGCTCCATCGGCTATTTGGATTATCTGGACAGCCCATATCAGACGACGCCCGTGCAGTGGTATGGTCCTTCGACAGATTCGACAAGCTCACCGCAGGCAAGCTCAGGACAAGCTGGAATGCCTTGGTGGACGCATCTGTCTTTCCACGACCACCCGCCCTTGTATTTTCTCATCCAGCATTTTTTCTTTGCGATTTTGGGGGACAATCTGCTGGCCGCGCGCCTGCCCTCGGCGCTGGCGGGTCTTGCTTCTATTTTTATTATCTATCTTATAGCACGGAAACTTTTTTCCGGATTTAATTTTTCTCCGGCAAAACTTTTGGGCCTGCCTGCCGGCAGGCAGGGCATGTCCGTTTCCGAAATTGGCGGGCTATCTGTAGCGCTTCTCGCCAGTGTCAGTCTGTCTCTGGTATCCGTCTCGCGGGTTAGCATGCAAGAAGGAGTTTTATTTTTCTTTATTTTACTTAATTTTTATTTTTTTCTTAAATTGCAGGATGGGAAGGGGTGGGTTGGTTTCGGACTCACCTTGGGCGCCGCTATGCTGGTAAAATATATCGCGGTGTTTTTGGTGCCGGTTTATCTCATTACTTTGTTTATCACCCGCTCCGTCGCTTTTCGGGACCGGAGATTGTATTTGTCGCTACTGCTCGCGGCGATATTGTTTTCTCCGGTCATAGTTTATAACCTCGAGCTTTATAAAAATTTTGGCCATTTTGACCTGCAGTTTTTCTATCTTTTGAAACAAAAAACGGCTCATTGGCAGCCGACAACCTGGGGTAAAAATCAGGAGCCCTTGGCCAACCTAGCCGCCAATCTCCGGGTGGTATTTTCTTGGTTTTTTATGATTATCTCTTTGCTGGGTCTGGCAGTTTCAGGTTTCCTGCTAAAGCGCCGGGAAGCAAGCCGATACTGGTGGCCGGTGTTTTTGATGCCGATTTTTATAACTCTCCTGCTTGTTTTCACCGGCTCGGCTATCCGTTTCAGCTCGCTTTACGCCATCCCCTTAATTTTTATGGCCATTCTGGTTTTTATGTTTTTGTATAGCCGGTATCCCCAAAAAAGTTTATTGATCCTGTCCGTTTTTATGCTTTTTACCTCCTACGAATTTTATTTCACCTATCAGACGACTTTTGCCCGGGCGCCGGATTACGGGGTGGTCAAGCTTGACCAATATTTTGACTCGGAGCTAGGGGAAGCCCGTCTGGCGGATTTGCCCGAAAACCAAAATCCCAATCTGGATAAAATAATCAAAACTTACGCCGCTCCCCGCCCGGCTACTCTCCAGCCGACGGGAATAATCTATGACGAAAATATTGCGACCACTCCCCGGCTCTGGGTTTTTGGCCGCCGGCGGTATTACCACGGGATTCCGATGCTTGCCTCCTCCCAATTTGACCAGATGCTTTTGGACGGCCGGACGGAATCTCTGAAAAATTTTAATTTGTATTTCATCCGGGCCGGTCCGGCGGCTCCGCGGATACCCGTGGGCGAGATAAGATATTCGGAAAGGTTAAACGAGTTTTTAAAAAATCTGTCCGCCCAAAATCCGCCACGAGTTATTACAGACGCCGATAGCCAGCCGGCTTTTTGGGTCTATAATTTTTCTCTTTAGTTTCAATTACATTTACATTTTTAAAACAAAACCGCCCCTCGAATAACTCGGGGCGATTTTTTTTCAGGGTTATTATTGCGCTAGTCTGGACTGTATCTGCCTGCTTAGTTCTCCGATTTGTTTCTGTATAGATTCAATAATAGAAGCCCTTGAAGTGGCCGAAGTGGGCTTATTCATACCTTCCGGCCCGAATCCTCCCGGACCAAACGGTATCATCTGCTGTTGCTGAATCATCGGTCCTTGCTGCATCTGCGGTCCAAAACCTCCGGGGCCGCCACCATTCATTCCCGGAAAACCCTGTTGCTGTCCGCCCATCATCTGCTCTTCCTGCTGGGGTCTGAAATATTGTTGCAGGGATGAAGGCGCCTGCAATTGTTTGAAATTCAAACCCGGGATTTTATATCCGCCCGCTGATCCGTATTTCTGTCCCGTCAAGCTGGTCATCGCTTCATAAAGATTAAACTTGGCTTCCTCGGCCGCCTCAATCGCCCCGATAAGCGTCTCCGGATCCACATCAGGGTCAGAGATTATCTGTCGTACTTCCGCAACGGCGGCTTTGGCTTCTTCCAGCGCCGATTCGGCTTCGGTTGTATCTTCCCCTTTCTTAGCCACACTCGCGATTTTTTTGGTTATGGAAGTTATTTCAGCTGTGGCCGACTTCAAAACCTTCTGGCTGTTGGACACCATTTCAAAAACTTGCTGATGCTGGCCTATGTCTTGCATAGCGTCAAACACCCGGTCTTTCAGGATCTCCACGGCGGTCTCCGTATCTCCTCCCTGAAAAGAGGCTTGGGCTTCACTGATAGCTTGGGTCATACCCGAAACTGCCTCCTGCCATTTGCTCAAAAGAGAATCCATGCTTACTTTCAGACGCGCGGCTCTTTTTTGAGCGGAAGCCAGGGATTTCTGTTGACGAGTAACCGCTTTATTGGCCTCCTTGACCATTCGGGGAAACTGGGTGCTCATCTCGGCTTTTTGCATCTCTTCGTTCAGGGTCTGCATGAAGTCCCCGGCTTCTTCTATACCGCTTTCCTGGAATTCTTCCATCGTGGTCGCCGCGTTTACTTTTGCTACAATATCCTTTCCTTTTTGGAGGGCTGCCGTAAGCTCGGGGGAAATCACCCCGCCGCGCTTTTGAATGTTGGCGGCTCTTTTATCCATTTGAGTGATACCCCTGGCCATCTGGGCCATTGACCGTTTGACGTTCTTGAGCATTCTTTCCTGCTGCTGTTTTTGCTGTTTTTCAAAACGGTCGTTCTGCTCCTGTTGCATTTTATCGTATTTTTCCGAACCCTCTCCTTGAAAACCCTCCTGCCCTCCTCGCTGTCCTTGTCCAGAACCGCCCTGCTGTTGTCCCTGCATATTACCTCCGTATTGCTGTTGTCCGCCCATCCCCCCTTGGGGACCCGTATTGAAACCCGGTTGTCCTTGTTGATATTGTCCCGTCTGGTCCTGTATCATCTGGTTTTGCACCTGATTTTGTATCGGAGCCTGATACGTATTCATACCTCCGCTATTCGTGGGCGGGGGTGGCATATTAGTGTCTCCGGAGTACTGTGTACCGCCAGAGGTCCCTCCGCCGGAAGTTGGTGGAGGCATGTAAGTACCGCCGCTAGAATCTCCCGGCGGCGGAGGCGGAGGAGCTGTGGTACCCGTATCTTGCGCAAGCGCTGCCCCCCCGCTGGCTAACAGCAAAGCGGCCGAGAAAACAAAAACTGACCATCGTAGTGATTTCATACTTAATTATTAGTTAATAATATTACTGCTAAGCATTTTTTAAGTATAAACCTTTATAAACCTTGCGCAACTTTTTAACCAAAAAGTTTTGCACAGGGTCTTTTTTACAAATATCCAAGGGTGTTTATAACTTTTCTTTAAGGATTTTTATACTGGGTTATAATTAAGATGAATTTTGTTTTGATAAATTTATTATTTAAATTTTAAACATGAAAAATTCCGCCTATAGGGGTGCGCGAGTGGTCTTGTTTTTTTTCTTTTTTTTGACGTTGATATATAGCGCTCCGGCGTCTGCCCAGACAACCAGTGGGACAGCCAGCAACACGGCAGAAATGGAGGCCCTGCAGAAACAAATTCAATTGCTCTTGGGAGAAATCCAAGGTCTTAAAACACAGGTGACCGCCATGCAGTCAGAATTAAGAGGAACTTCTTCTGTTTCGACGGGAAAACCTTCTGTTCCTCCAGCCGACACTTCTATCGGCTCCAGAAACACTCCCGCCGAATTTCCGGAAACCGTTGCGGAAGAAGAGGTGGTGGAAGAAGAAACAGAAATACCTCCGCCGGAATTAACCCGCTCTCTTTTTCGCGGCTCGCGAGGCGAGGATGTCCGCTCCCTGCAGGAATTTTTGGCGCAAGACACCGGTATTTATCCCGAGGGATTGATTACGGGTTATTATGGAGTGGGGACGGAAAGAGCGGTTAGGAGATGGCAGAGTAAAAATGACGTAAGCGCGGTAGGCAGGATAGGACCTCAAACCATCGCTAAATTTAGGGAAATGCGCCGGGCTATGGCAGATCAATTTACCGAAGACGAGTGGTCGGAAGAGTTAGTTTTTCCAGACGAAGATTTTCCTGTTGTTACTCCTCGAGTAACTAGGCAAAATACTTGCCCCGTGTTTGGGTACCTGCCCGTATGTAGGTCCGGACAATCTCCTGAAAATAGAAACGGCTGTACGGTATGTCAGGTAAAACAAGAGGAGTCAAAAGTTAAAAAAGAGATTAAAATAGAGCCCCCGCCGATTAAAACAGAAATCTGTCCTGCCCTTCCGACGGTGGAGAGTTGTCCCGCCGGACAGGAAAAAACCGTCTCTTACCAATCAGATCAATGCGGCACTTATTATACCTGCACGCTCAAGAAAGAAACGGAGCAGCAAATTCTCCGTTCCTATTTATTTCCCCATACTCTCAGCAACGGCAAGACCTTGAATTCTTTGTTGGAAATCAGAACTTATTGTCTGGCCAACGGTCCGGGCAGCGGACAAGCAATTTCAGCTGAATGTACGGATAAGTTTGGGGTTGTTTACGGCACGCAAACTATCATCACCCATGCCCCTTCGGCCGGCCAAAAAGAGCAAACCTGGAACTCTCTCGGATTAAGATCTTGGATCAGAACTGACGCCGATCAAAACAGGATAGGGCAACTGAAGCAAGCCTGCGTGAACACGCCGCTCAATTCCAATGTTTGGACACCCAATGCCGGAGTTTCTACCAGTGTTGACTTTGGTTTTCCCGATGCTAGCAAATGCCGATTGGCGGCAGGATGCTCCAGCGGCCAATATTTTGACGGAGCTTCCTGCGTGACCGGCGCGCAAACCGCTACTCAAACCAGCACCCAAACCACTACCGCCAACACCTCTACTCAAATGACTACAACTTCAACTAGCAGTTGCAGTAACGCTCTTACCGCGCTTTTGGGTATCGGTTGTCACTATATGTACCCCGGCGGCACCGATGGCAAACCAATTTATTGCGATAGTCCTATGTCTAAATCCGCCAAAGAGGGAGATGCAGCCACAACTTCGGGTTGTTCTTCTCCTTATGGCGGAACCGTCTCAACCGGCAGTTGTTCTGCCTTGGGAGTCGACTGGACCCTCTCTGGGAATTATTGTTTGAATTATTCTCGGTCGCAGTATGTGCCTTTAAGTTCTCTCACTATGTCTTCCGTCCAATCCTGCACTGGTCCGAATACTCCCATATCCGGATGTGCTATCCCGGGCGGTGGTTCAACCTATAGTACTTCCTGCCCGAGCGGTAATTACTGGAATGGATCATCTTGTGTAGTAACTACCTATACTTATAGCTCCGATCCGGCAACAGCTTGTTCCCAGGCGGGCGGTAGTTGGAATTCCTCCACAAGTTATTGCCAGATGCCCGGTGGCTCAACGTCCAGCACTTCCTGCCCGAGCGGTAATTACTGGAACGGGTCGGCCTGTGTCCCTCCATCTATTACCTCCACCACCTGTCCCAGCGGAAATTATTGGAGCGGTACAGCTTGTGTAATCAGTACCACCCCTTCTTCATGTAGCAGTGGCCAATACTGGAACGGCTCGTCTTGCGTGACAAGCACCACTTCATCATCCTGCAGCTCTCCCGGCAACTGTTACGATTCGGCGGTCTGCGCTTCTTCCGGCTGGTCTTGGTACAACGGCGGGTGCTGGAGCTCGCCGCAATCAACTGGTGGCGGTACATCCTCTTCCTGCCCGAGCGGTAATTACTGGAATGGATCATCTTGTGTAGTAACTACCTATACTTATAGCTCCGATCCGGCAACAGCTTGTTCCCAGGCGGGCGGTAGTTGGAATTCCTCCACAAGTTATTGCCAGATGCCCACGACCGGCGGCTCCTCCACCACCTGTCCCAGCGGAAATTATTGGAGCGGTACAGCTTGTGTCCCTTCTACTGCCCCAACCTGTCCTTCTGGTAATTACTGGAACGGTACGGCTTGTGTAACTTCTCCAACTTCCTTCAACCTCAACTCGACTCGGTCGCTGGCCCAAGTTCAAGCCACTCTCAAGTCGTGGGAGAATCTCCTCTTGGATTTGTTGAGATAGGAAAGATGAAATTAGAAAACAAAAACCCGCCAGGCGCCTGGCGGGTTTTGGTATCCGGGAGAATGGCGGATAGCAAATTTTCAAAAATACCCAGCGATGATAACTACCGAGAAGTAAAGATAAAATACCGAGCCGGCCAGAAGAAAGACGTTGGTTATAATCCCCGGGCGCAAGGCGCGCGGAAGTTTGAAGTTGTTGAGATAAAATAAAACCGGCGTATAGATGGCCATGGTAAGCGCCCCCAGCACGGCGCTTATGGTAAGCAGTACCAGCGGCTGGCGGAAGGACAGAAAAACGGCGCTTAGCAGGACAATGCCCAAAATCAGCCCGTAGTATAAATGGCTCAAGGAAATTTTACGCACCGGCGAAAAAAATTTTTTAAACGGCCCGGTCCGCGAGTTTACATATATAATATCCGATACTATGCGGGTAAAAGCGTCAATCACCGTCCACATAACCGAAAAAAGCATCAGGAAGGCCATAATCAAAAATAAATTGAAGCCGAAGCGTCCCCAGTTTTCTCCGAATATATGGGCCTGTACCACCGCTACGTCCAGGCCGCTCGGCACCAGTCCCTTGGGGCCCAGCACGGCATAAGCATTTAGGCTTAGGAGAGCCAGGGTTATAAATCCCAGGAGCCAGAAAACCAATCCCTGATCTATACGTACAAAACGCATCCATTTTTTCCAGCGGCTCATGTTTTCAGGGCTGTTTTCAAAAGCATAGCCCTTGTAGGATACCGACTCAATTTTCCCCGTAATCGGGTTTATGATTCTCCCGACGTATTTGCCCATGCCGAGCTGTTTGTCGCGATACCAGAGCGAAACACATAGATTTAGGAGTCCGCCGGCTCCGGCAAAAACCACCGCGCCCAATAGCACCTCCAGATCAATATCCTCCGGCAGATAGCCGAAATTAAGCAAGCCGTATCCGAGACTTTTAAAATCTTGGAGAGAAAGGGTCAGGAAACTGGAGACCGCCAGCAAAATAAAAAATACCGGCACGATTATTTTCAAAGATTTTTCGAGTAGCGCGTAGGCGACCCTGCCGCTGTAGGTAAGAATCAAGACCAGCAGGAGGCTCGCCGCCGCCCACCAAAGATAATCGCCGAAGCCGAAAAGTTCTTTTAGGGTGGTGCCAATGGCGGCCGCCCAGCCCGGCCAGATATAAAGCAAGACGGCCGAGAGCAGCCAGAAGGGCGCGAACCATTTGAAAACCCGCGAGGAAGACGTAAAAAAACTCTCGCCGGTGGCGAGCGCGTGGCGCGCTACTTCCTGATTGATAAAATATTGAAAAGTTATGCCGAGCAACGCCGCCCAGATTATGCCGAGGCCGTGCTTGGTGATAAGATGCGGCCACATGATAAGCTCGCCCGTTCCTATGGCTAGGCCCATCACCACCACACCCACGCCGATGGCTTTGGACCAATGCGGCGGACGGGGTAATTCTCTGATTTCTTTCTCGTCGTACATATGCAGATATCTTGCTTTTAAAACCAACCTTTAATTATAAGTCCTAACACCAGTATTCCCAAAAAGTTTAGCACAAAAGAGATGGGGATAAAGGCGAATGTTTTCGTTTTAGAAAGGCCTATCATAGCCAGGCCCAGTTCATCCGGCAGGGGGGAGGCCACCACCAAGGCTCCTAAAAAAGGGGTCAGCCACCGAAAAAATTTTAGATGAAAAATAGACACCAGCCGCTTTAGCCCCCGTATTTTCAACAGCTCCCTTAAATCTTCGGCCAAGTCGTCTTTGATGAATTTGAAAATGATAAAATCTCCCCAAAATCCGCCGATCCCTCCCAGCAAAGCAACTTCCCACAGAGGAGTAGTTTTGATTATCTCTGTCAGCGCTACGGCGGCGGGCGCTACGGTGAAGACGGAAACAAAAAACATACCGGCCACAAGACTTCCCAAAAATCTCCACTCCCGCGCTCCGGCCAGTATTTCGCCCAGGACGCCGGTTCGGGCCAGGATTACGGATACGACAACGCTAAGGACGATTATCCCTAAGTCCCGCCTTAAATTATTTTTTGGTTTGGCCAATTCAGTAACTTAAAATTTTTTTATAGGTAATACTATTATATCCCCAGTCATTCTTTTTCCAAAAGTTAATAACTCCAGCTTCCCATCAGGTAAGATTGTGGTATTATGTAAATAATACTCCCTAAATAGGGGTATCTTAAAGGTCCAAAATAAGTTTTTTATATTTTTTAAGAAAATTAAGTCAATTATATGAAATATAAAACCGTTTTTATTGTTTCTTTAGCCGCCTTAGCCGTTGCTTTGACGCCTGTGGGAGTTTGGGCGCAGACCAGCGTCCCTGTCCCAACGATAGAGGTAACCCAGTCGCCATCAAAGCCGGTCCAAGAATCAGTTGAAACAAAACCGGCCACGCCTTTCCAAGAAGAAGGAGAAGAAGACCGCGTGGAGATGGCCGATCCCCGCGAAGTCAAAGACGTCCTGCGTCAGCTGAAAGACCAGAGACGGGAGGCCCAGCGCACTATTAAAAAAGCCACCAAAGCCAATCTCACCACCGAGGTTAGCCAGCTGAATGAGATCTTGGCGCAAATTTCCAGTTTTGAGGCAAGTTTCAAGGGTCGGACCAATACAATCACCCGCGACGCCATGCAGGATTTTTATGATTCCCAGCTCTGGGAGTCTGTGAACAACATAAGGATAAGAGTGGAGATGCCCAACGAGATCAAATCCATAGAGAAAGAAATGAAGAAGTTGGAAAAAATGATGAACCGCAGGAACTTTACCGTAGAGGGCATTGATATGGAAAAGGTTAAAACTAATGTCGCTGAAGTCAGGGGGGCAATAGAGCAGGCCAAGAACAGTTTGGCGCAGGGCAGTTTGGAAGACGCGCAGGAAGCCATGCAGGTGATCTACGAAGGCGCGCACCCGGGCGAGATTATGGGAGTATTAAACGGTTTGTTTAAAATAAGCAAGGAATTCAAAAGGATAAAATCGGAGGATATAAAAAATGACATCAAAGAAATACTAACTCCCGTTTACGAGGCGGTTAATGAGGGAGATTTCCGCGAAGCCCGTATGTCTTTCCAGGAAATAGAAGGCGATTTGCGATCAATTATGAATTCCCTGCGTCGCCGGTCCAGCATAGACGACAAGATGCGCGAGAAAATGGATAGATTGGAAGAAAAACTGCAACAGAAGTTTGAAGGAGAAGAAAACGGGAAGAAAGGAGAAAAAGGCAAGGAAGATATGGGTCTTCGCAACACGCAGAGCCGGCAGGCGTATTATGATTACCGCAACTATACCGCATCCCTCCTGGACAAATTCCTGGATTTTATCGGTTGGTAATCCTCTAGAGTAAAAAATCAAAACTACCCCGACTAGCCATCGGGGCGGTTTTTTTGATACTTGTTT
>CAYHON010000008.1:0-25952 GCA_964358425.1 uncultured Candidatus Saccharibacteria bacterium
ACGGCAGCCAATTTTTCATCATGCTCGAGGAAAATCCACTGCCCCACAATTACACGATTTTTGGTAAAGTCGTAAAAGGAATGGAAGTGGTAGATAAAATCGGCTTAGTGAAGACTGGGGCAGGGGACAAGCCGGTGAGTAAAGTGGTGATGAAGAAGGTGACGGTTGTGGAAGTTAAATAAAAATAAATTATCGCTCGCCGACATGCTCGTCGATATCTTAATATTTCGATATTTGTCGCGGGTTCTCGGCAACCACTCCTCGCCAACACGTTCAGCTTCTTCCAGCGAGAAGCTTCACTCCGTAAAAGCTTGGTTTCTCTCGACCATCTCGAGACCAAGCAAGCCAAGCTTTTAAGGGTTGTCTCGAAGGGTTGCCTTCGGCCCGCTTAAAACTATTGAAGTTTAACTTCAATAAATAAAAAAGAGCAATATAATACCCCTTACGCGCGTGCGCGTAAGGGGTATCTTGTTTGTTACCCTCCTTCTTCTTACCTGAAAACGAGTTCCTTGAAAACTTCCGGCGGAGTCTCCATCGGCACGATCCGTTCCTCGGCCACCGAAGCAGCCAGGATGGCATCCTCGGCCGCGATACCGTGGAAAATAGTATTGCATCGCGGACACCTGGCCGTGTCATCTTCGGGGTGGGGAACCAGGCTGATCCCTTTCCACCCGCAGGCGCATTTCAGGAGCATGGGTTTACCCTCCTTAGCTGATGAACCCGACCATGGAAACCAGCACCCAGATGATGCCGAACGTCAGGAACAACCAACCACGCGACTGGCGCCATTTTGCAACTTTAACTGTGCACACCTCACACCTCCTGATGAAGAGTTTGAGCCATTCCGCTATTTTCCTATCAAAAATCAATGTCTAAAGTATAGCATAAATATGCTAAAAAGTCAATGATTATGCGGGTTGGGCGTTTTTGGCTTATCTATGCCAAATATAGCCGTCAGAAATATTTTGTGCTATGATAAAATTCATGGCTAAAAATTATCACAAAATAGGCAACCAACAGGGCAAGCCCGCTTATCGCACGCCCTCTAGTTTTAAATTTCGCCAAAGCGTCCAAAAAAGAGAGATAAACGCCAAAAACAATACCGGAAAGTGGCAGGCGCACCGCCGGGAAATAGGATAATTTTTAAAAAAGAAGGATGAAAATAATTTTAAAAGACGGGCGGCGGTATTTTTTGCGGTTTGACCGGGGAGAGGAAGTTTTAACCTCTTTGCAAAATTTTTGCGCCAAAAATGATTTTAAATCCGGCTATTTTTCAGGCTTAGGCGCCGCCTCCAAAATCATCCTTCTGCACTATGATATAGACACCAAAAAATATTCGGAAAAAACTTTTGACCAAAAAATGGAGATTAATAGTCTTACCGGCAATATCTCCTGGCACGAAGAAAAACCGTATCTGCACGCGCATGGAGTTTTTTCGGACGACAAGATGCAATGTTTCGGCGGGCATATAAAAGAGCTGGTCGTGGCCGCCACCTGCGAGATATTTCTGATACACACCGATGGTGAAATAAAAAGAGAATTTTCGGAGGAAATCGGATTGAATCTTATGAAGTAAGATTAGTCATTCTGAGCGAGAGCGAAGAATCTCTGGAGAGATCTTTCGCTAAAGCTCAAGATGACAATAAAAGCGAAATGGTTATTACCATTGAAGACTTCCAAAAAATTGAATTAAAAATAGGGGAGATATTGGAGGCCGAGAGGATTGAGGGCTCGGACAAGCTTTTGAAATTACGGGTGAATTTTGGCGAGGAGACGCGTCAGGTGGTTTCCGGCATTGCCAAAGCTTACGAGCCAGCGGACCTGGTAGGCAGGCAGGTTACTTTCGTAACCAATCTTGAACCCCGCTTCCTGATGGGACTGGAAAGCCAAGCTATGATTTTAGCAGCCGATACCGGGGATGGCCCAGTTTTGCTTGTTCCTGATAAAAAAATTGCTAACGGCTCGGGGATAAAATAAAGCTAATGAGAATCACCGTCCGCGTAAAACCGGGGTCAAAACACTCCGGAATAGAGAAAATAGACGAGCAGAATTTTATAATCTCCGTCAAAGAGCCGCCGATTGAAGGCCGGGCTAATAAAGCCGTCATAAAAGCTCTGGCCGAATATTTTGGTAAGGCGCCGTCACAAATAAGCATCGTCTCGGGCCATACTTCCAAAATAAAGATTATAGAAATCGGCTAATACCGGGGCATAAACAAAATGATTGAATTCAAAATATTAAAAAAATCAAAAAAAAGCGGGGCCCGGCTGGGCATACTCAAAACCCCGCATGGCGAGGTGGAGACACCGACCTTGGTGCCCGTGGCGACGCAGGCGGTCATCAAAACTTTGACGAGCGAGGAAGTTTTGGCTACGAAATCGCAAATCCTGATTGCCAATACTTACCACCTCCACCTGCGCCCGGGTGAACAAATAGTGAAAAGCCACGGAGGGATAAATTTATTTATGCGCTGGCCGAAACCACTCATGACCGACTCGGGCGGTTTTCAGGTTTTTAGCCTGGGCTTCGGCAAAGACTATGGCACCGGCAAAATTTTAAAAGAAAAAAAAGATGAGACAATCCAGACCGGACAACAGCCCAAACTAATAAAAATATCCGAGGAGGGGGTGCGTTTCCGGTCTTACGTGGACGGCCGGGAAATTTTTATCGGCCCCAAAGAGTCTATCAAAATCCAAGAAAAGCTTGGCGCCGACATCATCTTTGCTTTTGACGAGCCAACCTCCCCTCTGGCCGATATCAAGTACACCAAAAAATCGTTGGAGAAGACGCACCGTTGGGCCAAAACCTGCCTGCAAGAATTAAAAACCAAGCAGGCACTTTACGGTATCGTGCAGGGAGGAAAGTTTAGAGAGCTACGAGAGGAAAGCGCCAAATTTATAGGCTCGCTGGATTTCCCCGGTTTTGGTATTGGCGGAGAATTCGGAGACGACAAATCAACGATGTCGCAAATGCTGGCCTGGACCTTTGCCAAATTGCCGGACAGCAAGCCGCGGCATCTGCTGGGTATAGGTCATCCGGAAGATATGATACCTATCATCCAAGCCGGGGTGGATACTTTTGACTGCATCGCCCCGACTCACTACGCGCGCCGGGGAATTGCTTTCACGTCTTCAGGGCGGATAGACTTAAACAAAAAAATATTTTTGAAAGACAAAAAACCTCTAGATGAAAAATGCTCCTGTATGGTTTGCCAAAACTATTCCCGCGGATACATCTCGCATCTCCTGCGCGCCTGGGAAATAACTCCCTTGAAACTAATCAGCTTCCACAATATTTATTATTTCAACACGCTCGTGGAAAAACTTCGGGAGGATATAAAAAATAATAAAGTATAAACCGCGCGCATAAATTACGCGTGGAATAAAAATACTTAGGGCCATCCGAGAGGATGGCCCTTTTTGTTACAGCAGACGGCGAAGCAGGTCGTCAATCACCGTGATTTGCATCCCATCGTGTCCCGATGCCGCCGTCATCAGATAGAGGGCAACAAACAAGGAACACGCGGATACAATCACGAAAATCGACACACCTGTAATCTTCAGAAACCGTCGTACGTTCGCCCTGCTGGGCTGAGTACTTCCTCGCTCTACGCTCGGTCGCATTTTCTTTTCCTTTCCAGCCTCCGCTCAAGGGGATTGGCGGAGAGCTTATTGAACTATCTACCATTATAACGCTAAATACAAAAAAAGTCAAGTAGAGGTTTATATCAGGGTTTGGCCGATTATATTTTTATACCCCTGGAGAAATTCGTCCGCGCCCATAGTCTTTTTACCCTCCAGAGTAAGTTTTGTTATTTTAAGTCCCTGTTTGCCGGTATTTACAATGAGTCCGGCAGACACCAAGCCCAGCTGACCATCCGCATTTTTATTTTCAACTTCCGCTTCGTCTATTTTGAGACGATAAATTTTTTTGGCCGAGGGCCACGTGGTCCATACTCCGGGCCAAGGATTAAACGCTTGAACCATTCTTTGTGTCTCCTCCGCCGATTTAGACCAGTCAATTCGGCCGTCTTCGCGGGTCAAGATTTTAGAAAAAGTGGCCTTAGAATCATCCTGCGGAATCGGCTTTAATTCTCCGGATAAATATTTTGGCAAGGTCTCTACCAACAACCCCGCTCCGATTTTAGCCAATTTATCATGCAATTCTTTGTAGGTGGTTTTACTTGTCAACTGTAACTTGCCGCTTGTCGCAATTATCGGCCCATGATCCATCAGCTCATCAATTTTCATTATTGTCACTCCCGTCTCGCGGTCGCCGGATAAAACAGCGTATTGAATCGGCGACGGCCCGCGCCAGCGGGGGAGGAGAGAGGGGTGGATATTAAGCGCGCCTAATCTCGGGTTTTCCAAAATTACTTTGGGAATTATTTTACCGTAAGCCGCCACGATAAATAAATCCGCTTCCGGTAATTCGGTTTTAGAATTTAAAACTTCCGGCTGGAAAATTTCCAGACCATGTTTTCCAGCCGCCACTTTGACCGGCGGGGGAGTGAGTAACAATTTTCTCCCCTTTGGCTCATCGGGGGTAGTGACCACTCCGGCTATTTTGTAACCGTTTTTTACCAGTATTTCCAGGGCCGGCACGGCAAAATCCGACGTACCCCAGAAAATTATTTTGGGAGTATCAATCATTTTAATCCAGAAATTTTTCGGTTTTGTCTATGAAAAGCGTTCCCTTCAGGTGATCCAGCTCGTGCTGCATCACGCGGGCAAAAAAACCGGAGGCGCCGCGGGTAAATTTTTTCCCGTGTTCGTCGTGAGCCGTCGCGGTTATTTTCTCGGACCTTTTTACGGTGCCAAAACGGCCCGGCACCGAGAGACATCCTTCGGCATCCTCCAGTTTTTTGCGGGAGATTTTTTTGACTTCGGGATTTATAAAAACATAGTACTTCCATTCGCGGACGGCTTTCGGCTTTTCGTCCCCGTCTGCTCTTTTTTCCGGTAAATCTTTTCCTTTTTTAGTCTCGCGGCGCAATTCGTCTACTTCTTCCGCCTCCTCCGAGACGATAAAAATTTGCAGAGGCTCGTCCATCTGGGGCGCGGCCAAACCCACTCCGTCGGGAGTACTCTTCAGAGTCTCTTTCATATCCGCAATCAAATGCTTAATTTTGGGGCTGGCTATTTCCTTAATCGGTACGGGTTTGGCCGCGCCTCTTAGCACCTGATTTGGTTCTTTTACTATTTTTCTTATCTTGGCCATTTTTACTTTTTTGTTTTTTAAATTCCTTGCCCGTCCGTAGTTTTTTGACTAGGAGGGTTTTCTTTTTTGAATTTTTTAGACGCGCCCCAAATTTTTTCTTAAGATTCTTGACCGAGCCAAAAAAATACTTACCCCAAACATCTTGCGGCAGATTTTCTTTTTCCCGCACATACCTCGCCAGGGCCCGCAGATCCGACTCCTCGTAAAGCTGAGCCAGTCCCAAATAGGCGGCAAAACGTTTGGGCTCGCGCATCTCCTGCGCGAGGTCATCGGCCAGCAAGTGCTCCCGGGAATGCAGTTTTTTATCCGGAGAAAATCGCATAGGTGTGTTTATTTTAGCCCTTTTTGTCGTGTTTGACAAGAGCGCCAAAGATGCTAAGATGGTCTCGCCCAATAGGGCTTTGGGACCTTGAAATTAAATCCAAATATAACTCAAAGGAGTTACGTATGGAACTGCTCGATCTGTTGGATATCGAGGTAACAATAGGCGGAAAAACAACTAAGATAAGAACTGGCCGAATTGACGGTTTAATGCATCTTAAGGTAGAAAGTCTTGACCTGCCTAAAGGTTTTTACTTAGCTTTAGCCGAGCCGGTGGACTACAAAGCTAATCCCGATGTTGCTGGTTTTAAGGCCGGACTTATTTTGGATGACCTCCGCTTGGCTCAGATAAGCAAGTATGCCGAGACCTTACGAGTAATGGTCGTGCCTATCGGTCTTTCGGAGGAAACTTTGATAGACATATCCTCTAAAGCCGAAGATGCTTGGAGAGAATATAAAGAAAAAAAAGAGGCGACTCGCGACAAAAAAATTACCCATGCCCTGCAGAAGGCTTTAGAGCTTTATGCCAAATGCCAAGAGTTGCTGGCAAGTTTTCATCAGATCATAACAACCGAAACGGATCCCGCCTTGATGAAAAACGTGGTTGGTTTGGCCCAAACAGCCGGACCGTATTTTGCCCAACTGGAAGAAGCTTTTATCCCAGTAGTGGACGCCCTGCTCAATGGCGACCACCACCTAGTGGCCGGTAAACTGAAAGAGATGAATTTGTCCCCGGACCAGGAATTGGTCCGCCGCGCTATGCACCGATCCCTGCTGGCGGCCACCGTCGGATGCGAGTTTATAAAGAAACCTCTGCTGTTGGCCGACATAGTAAAGATTTTTCTGATTGACTTTATGAGAAGTTTGGCATTTAAGGATGAGAGTTTAGACGAAGAATTGCTGGAAGGAGTAGTCGCGGTATTTGAGATGATCCGGGAAGAGAAGCCGAGCTTGCCCAATATCGCTTCTATGATTGGCCAGCCGAGCCATTTGGATTGGACCGGCTATACTTATCGGGTTGATCTAAAAGCTTTGTCCAAAGAAAGAAAAGTGGTGGCGAGGGTAACTTCCTACCACCACCGTTTCTCTCCCGGACAGGAAACCCTAGTAGCGTCCGGATTTAAACGAAATGTCAATTTCATCAAAAGTATTTCCGATTTTCCCGTAACCGTCACAGTGACAGAAGACGATGTAGACTCCATAATTCTTACCATTATTTTTTTGATGGAAGAAGTTTGCCCGCTACTGGAAAAACCTCGGACCAAAGAAGTTATCCTAAGCGAGATGACCGCGCGCTGGACTCGAGGTTATCGGGATTTTTCTACGACAGATCTGTTAGATGCCGATACCAATGACTTGCCAGTTTATCCGCGGGTAGTAGCGTCCATCTGCAACGTCCTGGACGTGCTTCCCCGGGGAGCTATTGTCGCTTTGGGAGAAGCGGGTACGCCGGTGACTGAAGTCAGACGTTTTGTCGGACTTGCCCACAACATAGCGGTCTCGTTCGGCTACGGCGGGGAAAAATACGAGCCTTGGCTGCTTATTTTTGCCCATCGCGACGAAAAAGGAAATTTGGTTATTTTGGGTGGTGTTTCAAACCCCAATATGCTATTGAGACTGGAAGGAGAAAGAAACCAGAGACTGATTTTCATGGGCTCAACCCTACACCAAGAAATATTCAAGCCTAGCCGCAGAAGAGTGGAGGGGGTTTTCCCAAGAGATTTATTTTTAAACACCTTTAGAGAGATGTTTACCAAACACATTCCCAAAATCAAAGAGAGACTGAACGCAACTTAAGCGGATCCCAAGGGTCCGTTTTTTCTTGTAAAGATTGTGATTTTTGAGGATAATTAAGGTGATGAGTATACATTTCATAGGCATCGGAGGCATAGGCGTAAGCGCGCTGGCCAAATACTATTTATCCGCCGGAGTTAAAATTTCGGGCTCCGATTTGAAGTCTTCGGAAATGGCCGCCGAGCTTAAAAGAATGGGGGCTAAAATATACTTAGGAGCTCACCGTGCGGGCAATGTACCCAAAGCGGCCGATTTGGTTATCTATACTTCCGCCGTGCCGTCCGACAATCCCGAAAGAAAAGAAGCCCACAAAAGAAGGTTAAAAACCCAAAGCTATGCTGAGGCGGTGGGTGAACTTACCAAAAAATATAAGACTGTCACCATCTCCGGCTCGCACGGCAAAAGCACAACGACAGCGCTCGCCGCCCTAGTTTTAATGGAGGGTTCTTTTGACCCGACGGTAATAATCGGCACCAAGATGAAGGAGTTTGCGCTACCCTTGCCTGCTGGCGGAGACGGCTCTAATTTCCACAAGGGTCTCGGTCCCCATTTACTGCTCGAAGCCGACGAGTGGAACAAATCTTTTTTAAATTATCATCCGACCGTCGCCATCATCACCAACATAGACGCCGAACACCTAGACACTTACAAAAATCAAAAAGACGTGGAGGAAACTTTCCAAAAATATCTGGAGCGGGTTCCAAAAGACGGGAAAATAATCGCCAACGCCGACGACCCTTCCTTAAAAAGAATTGCCAAAAAATACGGGAAAAAAGTCATCTGGTATTCGCTTAAAGACAAAGAGGCCAAAAGAATCTCCAAAATTTTGAAAGTGCCGGGAGAACATAATGTCTCCAACGCCCTGGCCGCCTTGGCCCTAGGCCGACTACTTGGCATAACCGAGGCCGATATACTGCGCGCCCTGTCTAAATTTGAGGGCACTTGGCGCCGGTTTGAGTTTAAAGGCATGCTCAACGGCGCTTTTATCTATACCGACTACGGGCACCACCCGACGGAAATAAAAGCTACGTTAAAAGCCGCGCGCGGGCGTTTTCCTTTCCGCCGGCTCTGGTGCGTATACCAGCCCCATCAGTACCAGCGGCTGGCGTATCTCTGGAGTGATTTTATCGGGTCTTTTGATTTGGCCGACGTGGTCTGTTTTTTGCCGGTGTATGATGTGGCGGGGCGCGAAACCGGGCGCGACCGAGCGTTGAGCGAGGAAGTACTTAGCCCAGCAGGACGAATGTGCGCGCGAGAAAAAGTGGATTCGGAAAAACTGGCCCGGGAGGTAGAGCGGCGGGGCAAAAAAACTCATTTCCTGCGCGACCAGAAAGAGACCGTAAAATTCATCCGCACCAACGCCCGCAAAGGCGACGTTATCTTCATCATGGGAGCGGGAGACATTTATGATATTTTTACCGAAGATTTTTTGGATAAGAGATAAGGTTTGACTTATTTTATCCCATAGACTATCATTGGATTATGAGTATTAATGCCGAGAAAAACCGAATATTGATAACAACCAGTTGGTGGACTTTGTTTAACCCAATCCAAGGTCCGGTTTTTCGTTTTCAATAAATAATAGTTAAGAAGTAGATTTCAGACTCCTCCGGACTTTGCGGGGGAGTTTTTGTTTAGGTTTTTGTCCTGATGGCTGGATACTTCTATTAAAAGCTTGCGGCCATCAGTACGAAAGACGTGCTGATTAGTTCTTTCAAAACAAACAAGAGGAGGCAGACGTGGAAACCAAGCATTTATTAAAAGATCATGCATATCAAAATATCCCGCTTACATTCGATGAAGCATATTCGTTGGGACTGTATACTCTTGAAGGATGCGCGGGAAATCAATTGGCGCAGATTCAGAGTATTGCGGTTCTCTCTGCTCTCCACACTCGCGCTACCTACATGTGGCAGTGGAGCCAGATAGTCGAGCGTCAACATGGCCACCGCTTACCAGAAAACGCGGCGGAGCAAATCGCCGGTGTCTGCGCTGCAGTGTTTCAAAAAGATATTGCAGTTTCGCAATTCGGATTTCTTAAACCGAACGTCCCCTATGCAATGGACAACTGCGGTATGGGGGGAGATCTCATTGTGACGGCGAACGTAAGCACTATATCCGCACTTATCGCTTCAGCTTCAGGAATCCCTATGTGCAAACACGGATCGCCTGCAAACGCAGACAACGGCCGCCACGGTAGTTCTGACTTTATATCCCTGCTTGGTATCAACACATACGCAACAAGAGGAGATGTTGAAAAATGTGTTGAAACGGAGGGATTCGGCTACACTGAAGCTTTGGATGTCCGCTACAAGCGAATTCACCTACAAACGCACAAGGTCGCAATGTTACCACACATGAACGACATTATCGGACCGATAACAAATCCCTTGTCTGTCCAACTCATGACACGACGGGTACTGGGAGTAAACCATCTTGTTTCCCCGCGCGTGATTGCCGAAACGTACCGGATTCTCAACGAACGCGGCATAGTAAACCTCAAGCACGGAATTTTTGTTAGAGGTTTTGCCGACAATCGCCGCTACGAAGGCATGGATGAAGTTTCCATCTGTGAAGGCGGTACCCAAGTTGCGGAACTTCAAAAATCAGTTATCCGCGAATACAATCTTCACGCCTCCGATTTCGGACTCAAACCCGCTTCACCCGCATCAATATCCCCGCCGCATAAAATGAGTAAGGGAGATTTTTCTCTCGGAATTTTAAGGGGAGAAATATCAGGCGCTCCTCTTGAAATGATCCTTGCCAACGCCGCGCTTCTTTTTTATCTTGCAGAACGCTCGCAAGATTTGAGAGAGTGTTATGCGATGGCGGAAGCTGTCCACCGAGATGGTGATACGCACCAGAAAGTAATTGCCGTTCGCAAGCAGCTTCCAAAGTGAATATGGGGCGATGATTCGCGTCATCGCCCTTATTTTTTATTTTCAGGAGTTATAAAAAGTTCTATAATTAAATGAAGATATGAAATTGTCTAAGATTTTTAATAAACAAAGAAACATAATAATAGGCGCAATTCATCTGCCGCCGCTTTTAGGTTATAAAAATTTTCCGGGTTTTGACTCCACTCTTAAAAATGCTTTGGCTGATTTGAGAGCGTTTGAGGACGGTGGGGCGGATGGTGTCATTTTTGAAAATAATTATGATATACCGCATAAAATTATCATAGACGCGCCTATTATCAGCTCGATGACTTTCTTGGGAGAAAAACTAAGAAAGGCCACAAAGTTACCTCTGGGTGTGAGTGTTTTATGGAATGATTATCGCGCTGCACTATCAATAGCCAAAACGCTTGATTTACAGTTTATCCGAATTCCGGTTTTCGTCGATAAAGTGGAAACAAATTATGGAATTGTAAAAGGGGAACCTAAAAAAGTTATCGATTTTAGAAAATCAATTGGCGCGGAGAATATCGCTTTATTTACGGATATTCATGTTAAGCATGCCAAATTATTGTCTAAATATAGCTTGGTGGCGTC
Organism: uncultured Candidatus Saccharibacteria bacterium; assembly: GCA_964358425.1. Taxonomy (GTDB): domain Bacteria; phylum Patescibacteriota; class Minisyncoccia; order Sungbacterales; family HO2-52-23; genus CAYHON01. The sequence goes on from CAYHON010000008.1 coordinate 10,830, forward strand.
TGCAAAATTAGCAATCAAAAATAAATCTGATGCAATAATTATTACTGGCGAATGGACCGGGAATTCTCCCACAACAAACGAAGCAGAAACTCTGCGAAAGGGGATTGGTTCATTTCCAATCTTGATTGGAAGTGGCATAGACAAATATAATGCTAAGATATTGTTTAAGTCCGCGGATGGAGCGGTAGTAAGCACTTCGCTAAAAAGTGGGGCTAAAAAAACTCATGAGATTAATATAAAATCTTATGCGCAGAGGGTGAATAGAAGCAAGGTTAAAAAATTAGTTGCTATTTTGGAAGTAGCTTAGCCAGATGGTTTCGGACGGATAGTTCCCAAAAAAGAAGATAGCGGGGAATTATTTTAATTGACCCGAGGTTTTATTTTTGTAATAATAAAAGGACTACAATCTAATGCCCGAAATTAAGCTAAAAAATCAGCAGAAAGTGGCGATAGTCCTCATCGCTGTTTTGTTTTTTGCCGTAAGTTTCGGGCTCGGCACCTGGTACGGCTACATCAGCCGCCCGGCTATAGATAAGGTTTTGAACGTATCCGGCAAAGAGCCGACCGCCCAGTATCAGGCAGTAGATTTTGACCTTTTTTGGGATGTGTGGTCACGGGTGGAGGAAAGATATGTGGATAAAACCAAAATCAACCGCAAAGACATGGTCAACGGCGCCATTGCCGGCCTCGTAAACTCGCTTAAAGACCCTTATACCGAATTTATGCCTCCGGTGGAAACCAAGCAGTTCCAACAGGATATTAAGGGCTCTTTTGAGGGAATCGGAGCTGAAATAGGTCTGCGCAAAGGTATCTTGACCGTTATCGCACCTTTGAAAGGCAGTCCGGCGGAGAAAGCCGGAGTTTTAGCGGGAGACAAAATAATAAAAATAGACGACAAATCAACGGGGGACCTAAGTCTCAATGAAGCCGTGCGTCTCATACGCGGGAAGGGGGGGACTCAAGTTAAACTGACCGTTTTCCGAGACTCTTTGGATAAGACCAAAGAAATTTCCATCACCCGCGATACCATAAAAGTGGAAGCCGTCACCACCGAGAAAAAATCGGACGGTATCTTCGTAATAAAAATATCCACCTTCACAGAAAGCGCCTCTTATGAATTCCGCAAGGCGGTGCAGGAGTTTTTGGACAGCGGCTCTAAAAAAATAGTGCTTGATCTGCGCAACGATCCCGGAGGATATCTCAATGTCGCCGTGGATATCGCCAGCTGGTTTATGCCTGCCGGCGAGACCGTCGTAACGGAAAAAAATTATGACAACAGCGAGGATATCTACCGCTCCAGCGGCTACCGCCTGTTGGAAGATATCCCTATGGTGGTTTTGGTAAACGAAGGCTCGGCTTCAGCTTCTGAAATTTTAGCAGGCGCTCTGCGCGACAATAAAAATATAAAATTAATCGGCACCAAAACTTTTGGTAAGGGCTCGGTGCAGGAGGTGGAAAATCTCTCCGGCGGAGCATCGCTGAAGATAACTATCGCCAAATGGCTCACTCCCAAAGGCACGGAAATAAATAAAATCGGCCTAGAGCCGGATATAAAAGTGGAGCTACCCAAAGAACCCCCGAAAGAAGGAGAGGAAACAAAGGATATAATAATGGAGAAGGGGATTGAAGTGTTGAAAGGATTATAAATTTCGCTCACCAACTATCTTTTCGCTCATCTTGTTACGATACGGACAAATAATACTCATTCGTCGGGGGGTCCCTCCGTGTTCTCCACTTATAAACAAGTCTCTTGTTGTCATTCTGAGCAAAGCGAAGAATCTCTACCATCTTGAATCAATGATAATGGAGCCTCGGTTTCCCTTCCTCCTCATTTCGTTTATTTGTATCCGTATCTCCACAGTTCGCTTAAAGATAGTTGGCTCACTTTTCGATAAATAAAAACCACTAAATACTTAGTGGTTGTGTGTTTCTGTTACGGTTCGAAGGTATCAACTCCATTTAGTGCTAAGGTGGCTTTTGCCCCATCCCTCACAAGCAAGAGGTAGGCCATAGCCCGTGCGACTTCTTCCCAGCTCCATTGGCGCTTTCCTTTGAAAGCTAAATTTTTATCCAGAGTATCCATCGTTTTACGACATAAACCCATTCTGGCCGCCCATAGAGTAAGATGTAGAGTGTCTTCAACAAGAAGGGTACTCATCTTGCCATCAATAAACGCAAGGTCTTCTTCAATTTTATGGCGGAAACTGTCAACATTTTCTTCCGCGTCACCTTGACCCCTAAGCTCCAGGAACATGTCTGTACACGTACCGATACATCCGTGTATGCTTTCAATGGTATCAATATCGTTCTGCTTAAACATAGATTCTCCTCTGACTTTGGTTTGATTATTTTGGCTGATAAACCAGCCAAGTGAACTATCTATATATGTATAATACCTGGTATCAAAAGTCAAATTGTCATCTCTGGTGGACTAGAGTAAGATAATAAAAAGATGAAAGTCATCCTCCTGCAGGACGTCCGCAATGTCGGGCGGAAAAATGAGGTCAAAGAAGTAAGCCCGGGTTTTGCCCGCAATTTTTTGTTCAGTAAAAAGGCCGCCATCCCCGCCACCGAAGAAAATTTGCGTAAACTTGCCTCCTCAAAAGAACAAAAAGAAAAATCTTTATCCCGAGAGACGCAAAAATACCGGGAGATGGCTGAAAAATTAAAATCTTTGGTCTTGGAATTTAAAATCAAAGTGGGGGAGAAAGGGCAGGCTTTCGGATCCATAACTTCCGCAAAACTCACTGAAGCTCTGCGGAAAAAAGGCATAGACATAGAAAAAGAATGGCTACCCGAGGAGCATATCAAGAGCACGGGAGAAAAAACGGTCAAAATAGAATTTCCATATGGAATAATTGGAGAGGTCAAAGTGAGGATAGAAGCGGAATAGTAAACTTTCTTGTCATCCTGAATCCTTCGATTACTCTCAGGATAAACTCCGTGAAGTATCTAATCTGCAAGATTCCTCGCGGAGTTTACACTGAGCGTAGCGAATGTGCTCGGAATGACTAATCATAAAAATGTCCAAATACATTTTTGTCTGCGGAGGAGTAATGTCTGGCGTAGGAAAAGGTATCGCCTCGGCCTCCATCGGGACTATTTTGCAATCCCGCGGTTTTAAAGTCACTGCCCTCAAAATTGACCCTTATATAAATGTGGACGCGGGTACCATGAACCCCACCGAGCACGGGGAAGTTTTTGTGCTAAACGACGGCACCGAGTGCGATCAGGATATGGGCAACTATGAAAGATTTTTGGGCCTTGACCTGTCCGGCGCCAATTATATGACCACCGGCAGTATTTATTTGTCCGTGATAGAGAAAGAACGGCGGCTGGAATACAAGGGCAAATTTGTAAGCGTGGTGCCCTATATCCCGCTGGAGGTTATAAGCCGCATAGATAAAGCGGCTCAAAAAAATAAAGCCGATATAGTCATAACCGAAATTGGCGGCACGGTTGGCGAATATGAAAACCTGCTTTTTCTGGAGGCGGTAAAAATGCTTAAAATTAAAAAACCGAACGATGTAGTGCTGGTGCTGGTAAGCCACCTGCCCTTGCTGGGCGAGGGAGGAAATGAGCTGAAAACCAAGCCGACCCAGCACGCCGTGCGGGCGCTGAACTCCGCCGGACTCCAGCCGGATATTATTATTGCCAGAGCCCGAGTGCCGGTGGATAAAAAAAGAAAAGAAAAAATAGCTTTTCATTGCAGTATGCGCGAGCAGGATGTCATCGCGGCACCCGACATCAAAAGCATTTATGAGGTGCCGATAAATTTTGAAAAAGATAAAATAAGCGACTCCCTACTTGAAAAACTATCCTTGAAGCCCAAACACCAGGACCTCGGCGAATGGAAAAAAATGGTAGCGAGGATCACCAAGGCCGTAAAAACGGTAAAAATAGGCATTGTCGGCAAATACTTCGGGACGGGGGACTATATTTTGGCCGATTCTTATATATCGGTAATAGAGGCGGTGAAGCATGCCTCGGGTTATGCCAATCTAAAACCAGAAATAAGCTGGCTCAATGCCGAAGATTTTGACCCAACCATAAACCAAGACTACAAATCCAACTTAAAAAAACTGCCAAAATATGACGGGGTAATCGTACCCGGAGGATTCGGATCCCGCGGAGTAGAAGGTAAAATAAAAACCATTGAATTCTGCCGAAAAAATAAAATTCCCTTCTTGGGCCTTTGCTACGGCCTGCAGATGGCTCTTATTGAATTCGCGCGACACGTCTGCGAACTGAAAAATGCTCAAACCACGGAAGTTGACCCTGAAACCAAATATCCGGTTATTCACACCATGCTTGAGCAGATTGAGAATCTAAACAAAAAACGGCTCGGCGGAACAATGCGTCTGGGGTCCTACACCTGCGAGCTCAAGCCGGATACCATCGCTTTCCGGGCCTACGGCGGACAAAAACTTATCTCCGAGCGGCATCGCCACCGCTATGAAGTAAATAATGAATATCGGGAAATGTTGGAAGAAAAAGGCCTGGTTTTTTCCGGCGTAAACCCCGAAAGAAATTTAGTAGAAATAATAGAGCTGAAAGACCATCCTTTCTTCTTGGGTACTCAATTCCATCCTGAATTTAAGTCCAGACCGCTCGCTCCACACCCCTTGTTTCTGGAGTTTATAAAAGCGGCGGGCAAAAATAAAAACCGCTGATCCGCCGGCCGGCGGAGGCGTTTTTTTTTAATAATCTATTTGCTGGCGGCTACCACAGATACCATTTTGGCTACCCGTTGCGTTCCATCGAATCTGATTTTCCTTTTGTTGGAGAATTTTATATAGCCTTCCCTCAAGGCAAACAGAGTGTCGTCTTTGCCGCTTTCCACCCCGACGCCGGCCAGAAATTTAGATCCCCGCTGACGGATTATGATATCTCCCGTTTTCACTTTTTCGCCGGCATGCTTTTTAACCCCCAGATACTGTGGTTGGGAATCTCGTCCATATTTGGTTGATCCCGCTGATTTAGTATGTGCCATAATCGCTTCGCTAAACTCAAAACTTAAAATGCAAAGGTCAAAATATAGGTGTCCGCCTACGGCGGATAGATTTTAAGCTTTGGGCTGTTGTTTTACGCTTTTCATTTTAAAGTTTAAACTTGTATTGTATGCTATCCGATTTCATAAAAAATGTCAAATCCTGGGCGGGGGAGCGGAGGTCGGATCTTATTACCGCCGCCTTTATCTTTTTGACCGGCATGGCCGGGTTTGGCTTGGGAAGATTGTCTGTGTTGTGGGTCTCCAAACAGCCGATAACCATAGAAGAGGACGGGGGGTTTGAGACGAGGGAAAAAACAAACTCCCCAAGCACAAATCAAGAAGCGTCTATTTTAGAGTCAGCTAAAGGCCAATTCGTAGCTTCTAAATCCGGCACAAGCTATCACTACCCGTGGTGTCCCGGCGCTCAGAAAATAAAAGAACAAAATAAAATTTGGTTCCAATCAAAAGAGGATGCCGAGAGCGGGGGATACAAGCCCGCCGGCAACTGTCCGGGATTATGATGGTTATTAGTTATAAGTTTTTAGTTATCAGAAAAAATTAAGACTCGGAAGCGGATCCTTCAATTATGTCTTCAATACTCTCTAGACCCTTAACTTTTTTAAAAGAGGTAAGAAGCGAAGTAAACTCTTTGGATACGCGGCGCGCCGATTCTATTTCTTTGCGGGCATCCTCGGGTATTTCGCTCATTATCTTTTTAAGCTTAGTCTCGTCAGCTTTAAGTATATCCTCCCATTTGCCGAAATCCGCCAAGACTATTTTTACCCTATCCCAATCGTATTCGTATCTTTGCATATTTTTCTTGGTTATGGAGCCATCATTGCCAAAAACCCGGGTAAGGTGTTCCTGATTCATATAGTTTTCAATTCGCTCCTGCAGTTCATCCATTTTTAAATCGTTTTGTTTGGACAATTTTTTCAATCCAAAAAAATCTTTGATAGCCAGGTCAATTTCTTTCTGCTCAATAGGGGAGTCAGCTGTTTTTTTACGGTACAGATGGCGCCAGGCGGGGCACAGGGGGCGAAAAGAACACCATTCGCAAAGAGGACTCGGCATAGGCGGAAAATCTCCGCCGGTCTTTATTTTCTCCTGTATTTCCTCCACCGTCTCCAAAATATGCCTTTTGGTCCGTTCAACCGTGTCGGCGGTAATATTGGCTCTTAGTTTTTCTTCGTGCTTCAGAAAGTACAGGCTTAGCTTTATATCCTCCATTTGGAGATGCGGCCAACGTTTCTGCAGTCCCAGAGAATACAAGGAGAGCTGCAGATTCTGGTCCAAGGCGTCCTGCGGGGGCATTTTTTTGGAAGTCTTGTAGTCTATAATCTCATACTGGCCGTCGGCATTTTTGTCTATGCGGTCTATAATCCCGGCCAAGATATGGGTCTCGCCAGTTTTTTCATCCAAAACCGCCACCTCAAATCTGGATTCCAAATCAACCACGTTAAAATTCCACGGCGCATTTTTTTCATAAAATCGTTTGAGCAGACGGGTGCCTTCCTCTATAAATATTTTTCTTTCCTCATCGGTCCAGGGTCTTTTGAGGGGATCCTGTCGGGATTCTTTGTTTAGAACTTCGAGTTCCGGATAGCTTTCGCGAAAATGGGCCACCACCTCGTCCAGAGTCGGAAAGAGGGGAGATTTCTTAAACATAAAATTGAGGGCGCTATGCACCGCCGTGCCAAAAATCGCCTCCCGCGATTTAGGACCCCTAATTTTATCTATCTCCTGAAATTTATACTTTTGCGGACACTGGAGATATGTTTCTATTGACGAGTAAGATGTTCTCATATATGGTATTATAGTTTATGGGAAGTTGTTTGATAAGGAGATTATAAGGGTTTTTCGCCAAATTGGAAGGACACAAAAGGAGGTGTTGGTAGATGGGCAGGAAACCAAGGCGGGGTATGAAAAAAGTGGGTGTTGTTGGAAAGATACTGAAAGAAGCTCGAGAGAAACTCCACCTGCAACAGCAAAAAGTAGCACTGCTTGTGGGCGTGACTCCAGCTTATATTTCCAAACTGGAAAAAGGTATAAATCCTCCGAGCGCTGAAGTATGCATTAAACTTGCCAAGACTCTCGAACTGGATGAACGCGACCTTCAGAGAAGAGCCTTGGCGGAGAGAGAGGGAGTCGATCTTGTATTTTTGCTGGCTTCTATACAGAGTGATCCTCTATCAATGTTGGTTCCCGAAGAGGCAAAACTCGTAATAGAGTGGAGAAAGCTGGATGAATACTGGAAGGGGAAGATAGTTAACTTGATGATAAAAGTCCACGAGATATTGGAAGTATTAGAAGAGACGAATACTAAATAGGGTATTGAAAAACATTTCGGAGAATTTTCTCCGATTTTTTTATTGCAAAATTTTCAAAAATATCCAAAACCATAAGAGGGAAGCGGGGTTAGGGGTGGGGATAACTAGGCCTTGATATACAAAGATTAGCTTAATATAATTGAGTATAATATCCCTAACACTCAGTAAGGCGCTGGTATTCCGGAAACAAAAATAAAAAATTAAAACCTCTAAATATATGGCTGTACTGCCCCAAGTAGATGATTTTCTTTTAAGTATTCAGACCAACAACTACTCCCCGGAGACTATTTATAATTATGAAAGAGATTTGAAAGTCCTGGAAAATTTTATGCAAAAAGAGGCGAGTATCCCCTTCTCCGGCCTGACCAAGAAACATATCGAACAATACAAGGCTTATCTTGTCTCACGAGACCGACAAACTCCCAACGAGCAAAAAACTTTGCAGAGACTCAGCGCCGGATCGATCAACCGCAACCTCTCCAGCATCCGCAGATATCTTAAATATCTTATAGATATGGATTATGCGGTACCCATAGCGCCCGAGGCCATCAAACTCATAAAAATGCCGAAAACACACCCAAGAGTGGCCGAATTTGAATCTCTGGTATCTTTGGTGGAGTCCCCCGCTAAATTGGAAAAAGTAAAAGAGGTGGCGCTCCGCAATCGAGCGATGCTTGAAACTCTCTTCTCCACCGGTATGCGTATCTCCGAATTAATTTCTCTGAATCGCAATCAAATTGATAAAACCGGAAAAATATTTATCCGCGGCAAGGGGAAAAAAGAAAGATTTGTTTATCTGACTGGCCGCGCCAAGGAACATATAGATAATTATTTGGATCTGCGCGCCGACGGTTCTCCCGCCCTCTTCATCCCCTACCGGGGGAGAAACGCCCAAACCACCCGCGCCCGCATATCCGTCAATTATTTACAAATGAAAATAAAAAAATACCGAGAGATACTTGGTATAAATGTGCCTACTTCGGCCCACTCTCTACGCCACGGCTTTGCCACCTACTTGGCTGAGCAAGGAGCCAATCCGGCGGCTATTCAAGTGCTTTTGGGGCACGAATCTCTGCAAACCACGACCCGTTATGTCCATGCCTCCGATAAATACGCCGAAAAAACCCATCATGATTTTCATCCGCTAAAAAACTAAAAATACCGCGAGTTTGTTGCTCATAATTGTAAATAATTTAAGGGATTAAGCGACCCTCCGATAGGCACCAAACCGCAGGCACCCGTAGGGCCTATCCTTATCTGCAGGGTTTTGGCGTCATAGACCGTAAAATGCAGATGGGGTCCCGTGGTGCGGCCGGTGTTGCCCACATATCCTATTATATCACCTCTCCCCACGGTCATTCCCCGGCTGACCGAAATCACCGACAAGTGGGCATAAAGAGTGGCCAGATTATTATTGTGCTTCACCACTATGTATTTACCCTGCAGCATCCTCGGACAATAATTGTCCGTATTGCCCGTACCCAGTACCACTCCGCTATCCGCCGCCAAAACTTTCGTGCCTACCGGTGCCGCCAAATCAATACCGTTATGAAATTTATAAAAATCATTGTTCTTGGCAAAAGGGGTTTCGCCATAGCCTTGGGAAAGTACGCCATCTACCGGCTTTAGGAGAACACCCGTAGACGCTTTGGGCAAAGAATTGGGGTCTATTAGTTTTCTTAACGTTTCTTCCAAAGATTCCATCTCTTTATATATTTCCTCACGCTGTTTTTCGTTTTCTTTCAGCATCTGCTGATATTTTTTTTCCTGGTTTTTGGTGACCGCCAAAAGATCTTGCCGTTCTTTCTTAACCTCCTCTTTGACCCTTTTCTGGCCATCAAGCTGTTTTTCGTTGTTTTCCAGTTCTTTCTTTTTGTCTTCCGCCTCGGTTTTTTTGTCGGACAGCTCGCCGTGCAAAACCTCCAAATCGGCCAGGGTATCAACTGTGCGCTGCTGGAGAGTCTGACTGTAAGACAAGTTGTTAAAAAACACTGAAAGAGAACTGTATTGTAAAAGAATCTTTAGCGGGGATTGGCCGTCTTCTTCGGCTAAAGATTGCATTAAAGCCCCCAGGCTACCTCTTAACCTCTGCATAGAGGCGGCTTTTTGGTCCATTTCCACGCTGGTCTTTTGTATTTCCAATTTGGTTTTTTTTACCTTTTGCTCGGTTACGGATATGTCTTTTTGAAGCTGTTTAATCGTGCTTTCAATACGGCTTACTTCGTTTTTCAGGCTTTTGCCGAACTTGGATTGGGTAAGGGCCTGCTCTCGGTATTTAGCGGCTTCCTCTTCCAAACGCCGTATTTCCTCATTTTTTTGATCAATGCTTTTTTTTAAGTCGTCTACCGTATCAGCCCTCCCCGTTTTAATTCCCAAAGACGCGATTAAAAAAATCGCTAAAAACAAAACAGCGTTTTTGAAGAAAAAGTTCGTCACTTTTGTATTATACCAAATTCATCCCTCGATAAAAATGTTACAGATAAAACGCTATAGCGTTTTATCTGTAACATTTATGCGTACATATACATGTTGCGGGGGTTAGGATATTTTTTTCACGCCCAGATTTAATCTTCTGATTGACTCCCCCACGCCCAAAATTTTAAGTATCTCAAAGGGGCCAGCGGAAGCTTTTTGGCCGGAAAGCGCTGCGCGCAGGGGCCATAGAAGCTTTCCCCTATCCCCTCCTCTGGCCGCCTCGTCCAGGAAAATTTTTTCTATCTTTTCCGCTTCGGTTTTTTGATTGTCCTGCAAAATTTCCAAAGATTTTTCCAGAGATTGTTTTATTTCCTCATCGGTCATTTTTTTCCAGCGAAGCAGTTCTTTTTCATATTCTGGTTCCCGGAAAAAATATCCGGCTTTTTCGGCCAATTCCGATAGTTTTTTTAGCCGGGGCTGCTCTAAAGATATAACCTTAGCAAGATATTCATCTGGCTTGGAGGGAAAATCTTTTAGATACGGTTTGCATAATTTAACCAGCTCCTCAACAGATTTTTGACGAATATACTCGCCATTCATCCAGTCTAGTTTGGTAATATCAAAAACCGCACCGGATTTATGGACCTCGTCAAGAGAAAACTTTTCAATTAATTCTTCTCTGGAAAAAATTTCCTGCTCTCCTCCGGGATTCCAGCCGAGGAGCGCCATAAAGTTAAACAAAACTTCAGGCAGGTAGCCAGCCTCCCGGTATTCGTCTACGGAGGTAGCCCCGTGCCGCTTGGACATTTTGGAACGATCCGATCCCAGGATAAGCGGCAAGTGGGCGTACTGCGGACGCTGCAGGTCCAGCGCCTCTATCAGCAAAAGCTGTTTGGGGGTGTTGGGTAGGTGGTCTTCTCCGCGGATTACGTGGCTGATTTTCATCTCCTGATCATCTATGACCACCGCAAAATTATAGAGAGGCGTGTCCAAATCTTTAGCCAAAGAAAAATCGCCGATTAAATCGGAGTCAAATTCCATCTCCCCCCGGATTAAGTCCGAGAAAGAAACTTTCCGTCCGGCGTGATTTTTAAAACGGATTATATAGTCTTTTTTTATGTCTTTTATATCTTCGGCTTCCCGCAAATCCATGCCCCTGTATTCGCAAAAGTGCACAGGAGGATTTTTGGCCTTGAGCAATTGGTTTCTTTCCTCCTCCAGCTCCGCCTCCGAATGAAAGCAATAAAAAGCTTTTTTTTCTTGCAGAAGTTTTTCCAAATATTTTTTGTAGCCTGCTAAGCGCTCGCTTTGCCGGTAGGGACCGTGCTTTCCTCCCTCCTCAGGCCCCTCATCAGCTTCAATGCCCAGCCATTTCAGTCCTTCCAAAATATTCTTCTCGTATTTTTTGTCAGACCTTTCTAAGTCCGTATCTTCAATGCGGATAATAAACTTTCCGCCAATTTTCCGGGTATAAAGATAATTAAAAAGCGCGGTACGGGCGGTACCTATATGCAGATTGCCGGTGGGGCTTGGCGCTATGCGGGTACGGATCATATTTTTAATGAATTCCCATATTAAGTATCTCTCGCGCAATCACTTCCGCCGAGTCTATTCGGGCAAATTTCTGGGCAAGTGGTGCCATTTTTTGCAACAGAGCCGGATTGCTCATAATTTTTTTTATTTCGCCCAGAAGCACGTGCGGAGTTAAATTGCTGTCTTCAATCACCAAAGCGGCTCCGGTCTCGGCGTAATCATAGGCGTTTTTTCTTTGATGATCCTGAGCAGCCCCCTCCAAGGGTACCAAAATAGAGGGCTTGCCGGAGGCGGCAATCTCAAAAATGGAGGAAGCGCCCGCACGCGATACTACTAAATCGGAGGCGGCATAAAAATCCCGCATCTGGGATTCGGATAAAAATCCGAAAGCATGATATCTCTCTTTGTGTCCGCTTTCCAAAGAGACTTCTCCTTCTCCCCTTACCTCGGTAAAATTTTTGGCTCCCGTCTGATGCAATATTTCAAAATTTTCCGCCAATTCCCTTAAGACCCCCAGCAGGGCGTTGTTGATGGCCTGCGACCCCTGGGAGGCTCCGATAAATCCGATGGCCGGCAAATTACTGGTCACTCCTAAATTCTGCCGGGCTGTTTCGCGAATTCCGCCGAGCAGTCCTTTACGGATAGGTATGCCAATCAGGGCAGTTTTTTTCTTGGGGAAAAATTCGGCAGCACTTGGAAATGCCACAGCCACGCGGCGCGCTATGCGCGCCGAGAATAAATTAACCCGTCCGGGAACAGAATCCGATTCATGGATGATAAGCGGTATGCGGAATACGGCGCACATTATCACGGCGGGTACGGCCCCGTAGCCCCCCTTGGAAAAAACCACATCGGGCATAGTCAGAAAAAATTTCCAGAAAGCTTGCGCCGTGCCTATGGCTAATTTTATAAAATCCGAAATATTATACAGAGAAAAATAGCGGCGGATTTTTCCGGACAGAACTTTGATACTTTTTATTTCCTCCTGCCGCAATAAATCCGCTCCAAAATCATCCGGCCCCATATAATAAAGGTCTTTTTCTAAAATCCTTTCTTCTTCCGCAATTCTTTTAATTTCGCGGGTTACGGCAATGATGGGAAAGAAGTGTCCTCCCGTACCCCCGCCTGTAAAAAGTATTCTCATGTTTAAATTATACCAGATTTTTTAGGTATACCTCGATACATTCAGCACCATACCCAGACTCGCCAAGGTGATTACCAAGGAAGTCCCGCCATAGCTCACCAAAGGCAGGGGGATGCCGGTCAGGGGCAATAGGCCGGAAATAGCCGCCATGTTTATAAAAACTTGCAGGGCTATCCACAAAACAATGCCTCCGGCCAACAGCCGTCCGAAAACATCCGGAGCTTTTTTAGCTATCAACATACCCCGCCACAATAAAAATCCGAAAGTAGATATTAAAAGTGAGACTCCCAGAAAACCGGTTTCCTCCGCATACACGGCAAAAATAGAATCACCCATCGGCTCGGGCAGATAGTTGTATTTCTGCAGTCCTTTACCGAAGCCGGATCCCAAAAAACCTCCGGAGCCGATGGCGATAAGCGCCTGATTTACGTGGTAGCTTTTGCCCTGCGGATCCTTCTCCGGATCCAGGAAAGTCCTGACCCGATTCATACGATAAGGAGCGAGCTGGATAATCAGCATGCTTAGAGCCAATCCCAAGATTATCAGTGTCGTCACCTGCGATCTTTTTCCTCCGCCGAGAACATAAAGCAGTCCCGAGGTTAAGACAATAATCCCTAGAGTTCCAAAGTCCGGCTGCATTATTAAAAATACGCCCACAATGGCCAGCATCATGGAAAAAGGCACCAGACCGTAGGATATTTTGGAAATATCCTGCCGCCGCGCGTCCAGCCAGCTGGCTAAATAGATTATAAAAGTTATTTTTAAAATTTCGGCTGGCTGAAAAGTCAGAATTCCTAAATCTATCCAGCGCCTAGCTCCGCCGAAGGCAAACCCCACCTTCGGCAGAAAAACCGCGGCTAAAAGAAGAAGAGAAAAAATCATAAGCGGCAGGGATACCCTCCGCCAGAATCTGTAGTTTATTTTAGAAATTACCCAAAGGGCCGCGAGACCGATAAGTCCCGCGACCAGCTGCCGGATGGTGTAATAGCCCATGTTCCCGAATTTTTTCTGAGACAAAACCATAGAGGCCGACGCCAAAATAAGCAATCCGCCGACAAATAGAATAAAAACAGTATAAAGAAGGGGCTTGTCTACAGAATGAGTTTTTAGATTTTGGACCATTTTTATTTAGGAGAACAGAGTTCAAACTAACATCAATTTAGTGAGTTCAATTCCCGTCCAGATTCAAGGCACGAGGAGCGTTGTGTGCCCATAGGCACATAAGCGACGAGTAACGAAGAAGATGGGCGGGAATTGACTCACCCGAAGGGAAGACAGAATTTGGCCAATTTCTTCGTCACTCCTCGTCGGGGTGCCGACTGGCACGACCTTCTCGTCGTTCCTAGAACTTGTCTCAAATTCTGTCTTCTAAACATTGACGCTAGTTTGAACTCTGCTCTCTTACGCAACTTATTTACTTCTTTTACAAATTGCCCGCCCCGGTCAAATTCGTTTTGGAACAGGCCAAAACTTGCCGCTCCCGGGGAAAGTACGACCCAATCCCCCTTCTCGGCAATTTTCCAAACTTCCTTGACCGCTCCCTTCATACTTTCCACCTTAATTATTCTTAATTCTTTCTTCTGTCTTCTTAATTCTACCCCTATTTTCTCCGTGGTCGTTCCCGGAAGCAAAACTAAAACATCTGTTTTTCGGCTAATTTCGGTGGCCAATTTTTTATAGTCCAGATCCTTGTCCTGCCCTCCGGCAATTAAAATAAGCCTGGATCCCTGGGCCAAATTCTTAAATCTTTCTAGAGCCGCAAGTGCCGCTTCAGGCATAGTTGAGGTGGTATCGTTTATAAAATGTATCCCTTTTATCTCCATTAATTCTTCCTGCCTTCCTTCCAGACCCTTGAATTGCAATAATTCTTTTTTGATTGCTTCCTCCTCCACTCCCAAGGTCTTTGCCACTCCAAAGGCCAGAGTCACAGCTGACAAATAATGAGTGCCCAAATTTCGCTCGGCAATTTTTTTAAAGTCGGCTGGAAGACTGGGCGACACAATTTTAGCCCGCGCACCCTTAACAAGGTCCAAGACTTTCTTATCCTGCCGGTTTATGAAAAGATAATTTTCTTTATTCTGATACTTAAAAATCAAACTTTTGGCGCGGGCATAGTTTGGAAAAGTTTGGTGCCAGTTGAGGTGATCGGCAAATAAATTGGTAAAAACCGCAATTTCGGGCTTGCCCCACAGGGCGCCCCGGGGCTTGCCCCGGGGCAAGCCGGAAATTTTAATATCGGCGTCGGCCAAATCCTGCAATTGAAAGCTGGAAAGCTCCAGCACCACCCAATCGTCTTTTTTTACTTTCGGCAACAGCTCCAAGACCGACTTGCGAATATTGCCGGCGAGATACACTCTCTCAAATTTAGTCCGCAAAAACTTCCAAATTAAGAATGCGGTGGTTGATTTTCCCCGGGTCCCCGTAACACCTATTATCCGCCCCGGACACTGAGTAAAAAAAATTCCCATGTCCGTAAGGACTGGTATCCGTCTACTCTTGGCTAGCTTTAAAAATTCCGAGTCCGGCTTAACTCCAGGGCCTTTGATTATTAGATCTGTTTTTTTAAAATCTTCTTTCTCGTGCCGGCCCAAATGCAAATGCAGATTTTTAATCCCTTTTAATTGCCGCAAGGATGCGGCCAATTCCTTGGCTGACCGCAAATCAGTAACAGTTATATTGTTGTTGCCGGAAGCCAGGAATTTAACCGT
>CAYHON010000008.1:26052-31817 GCA_964358425.1 uncultured Candidatus Saccharibacteria bacterium
ACCGCAAATCAGTAACAGTTATATTGTTGTTGCCGGAAGCCAGGAATTTAACCGTTTCCACTCCTCCGCCGTGCAGTCCCAAACCCATCACTAAGATTTTTTTACCGGTAAGATATTTAGGGTACGAAAATTTTTTGTCCATAAAAAATAGCGCCGAATATATTTATCTCCCTATCAAAGCTATCGCCACTCCGATGATGGCCGCCATGGCGCCGATAACCCAAAACCTCATGGTTACTTTTTCAGCCGGCCAGCCCT
Source organism: uncultured Candidatus Saccharibacteria bacterium (assembly GCA_964358425.1). Lineage (GTDB taxonomy): Bacteria > Patescibacteriota > Minisyncoccia > Sungbacterales > HO2-52-23 > CAYHON01. The sequence goes on from CAYHON010000008.1 coordinate 26,311, forward strand.
TGGCTTCAAAGTGATGGTGGATGGGCGCTATCAAAAATACTTTTTTACCGCGGATTTTTTTGGAGGCAAATTGTATCAGGTTGGAGGCCACCTCCGCCACCAGCACGATGCCTATGACCGGCAGGACAAAAACCGAATCCGTCAGAAAGGCCACTACGGTAAGCGAGGTGGTCAGTCCCAAGATACCCGATTCTCCCATATAAAATCTGGCCGGAGGTATGTTATACCATAAAAAGGCCAATAGCGCGCCCAGCACCACCGCGCAAAAAGCCGCCAAATCAACCTGTCCCCGCAGAAAAGCAATGCCGGCGTAGGCCGCAAAAATTGAGGCAAATACTCCCCCCGCCAGGCCGTCTAGGCCGTCCACCACGCTGGAAGAAAATAAAACTATCATCGTCAGGATAAAAATGGGAATATACAGTCCGTCTATAAATACACTCCCCAATCCCGGTATATATATAGTCCGCCAATCCAGCTTGGCATAAAACCACAGGGACCCGACCAGCGCGATAACAAAAACCAGCAAAAGCCGGTGGCGAAACCGTATGCCGCCGGCCACATATTTACCCTTGCCCCAAATTTGCGCCAAGTCGTCGGCCAGGCCAAGTAGAGAGGCGGCCAGCAATGTAAACAAAGGCAGCCAGGTTTGATTGCGGGAAAGGAAATTAGCCTTATCCCAAAAAACGCTGTCGGTCATCTGCGCTATAAACCAGAGCAGGAGGGCCACTCCGACGGAGGTAACCCAGATTAAAACTCCGCCGAGTCTCGGAACCGTAGTTTCCCTGTCTTTGTGCAATTTGGAAAACAAGGGAGTTTTGGTCCCGTCCGGTGAAAATTCTCGGACGTTTTTTCTCCACATCCGGTGCTTGTAGAGATATTTGGTCAAAAAAGGAGTCCACAAAATAGCGGCCACGAAAACCGTGAACGACAGTCCGAATACTTTTATGACATTGGGTATATTGCTTATCTCTGTCATAGGTTTACCCCCACACCTATCCTGCTCAAGGATTTATTTATTGCCAGAGAGTAAGCCGTAAGGCGACTTCGTCTTAGGCAATATTTACTAAGAAGTCCTTCTATGGATAGGTGTGGGGGTTTATTTCCTCCAGCCACTTTATTATTTTTCGTCCGTCGGCGCTCCGGTCCGGTGACCGTAGGATGACTATAATCGCGGTTTTGTCCGGACGAACCGGATAAACCCCGTTAGAAATCGGATTCCCCGAGGAATCCGCTGACTCTACAGGTGTCAGATTTCTAACGGGGTAAATCATCAAAAGCGCACCTTCAGCTTTTTCCGTAAAGCCGGTTTTACTGCCCAGAATCGCCGGAAATTCTTTCAATAAGTTATCGGTATTTTTCATGCTGTATTCCCGGCCTTCATTGGCATAAACCACCGCCTCCGGTTCGCGCGAGACATTCCAGACCTCCGGATAATTTATCAAAGTATACTCGGCGAGTCTGGCCAAATCCTGGGCCGAAGAATAATGATTGTCGCCATCCAAGCCAACCGGATTTTGGAAATAAGAATCATACATCCCGAGCGCCGCCGCTTTTTTATTCATCATATCCGTAAATACAGCCAGACTTTGCGTAAAATCAACCGCCCCTTGGTCACGGCCAACCCGCTCCGCTATGGCCTGAGCCGCATCATTAGCCGAGCCGACCATCAGCAATCTGATGGTATCCAGCAAGCTCAGCCACTCCCCCTTTTTTACCTGGCTTGTTTTCTCTTCAATGTCTTTGGCCTCGGCCGAGAAGACAATTTTAGCCAAAGGATTTGATTCCTCCAGCGCCACCAAAGCCGTCAGAATCTTGGTAAGGCTGGCCGGGGCCAAGCGCTTCCATTCTTTTCTTTTGAGCAAAGCTGTGTCCTGGCCGATTACTTTAACCAGATAGGCTTCGGCGCTTAATTCTTCCCCTTTATAGACGGGCAAAATGATGGCCGCCGTGGACAGGTGGCGCTGTCCAATTGGAGCCTTGGCCACCGAAGTCCAAATCGAAAAACTTACCAGCAGTATGGTACTCAGAGTTACTATTCTTTTGGCATTTTCATTTTCCATCCTCTAAAATTTCTATCTTATGCTTACGTAATTCTTCAAAACCCGGCAGGTCTTCTATCTTAGTGATGCCGAAGTGCTTCAGAAAATCAAAACTTATTTTATACAGATAAGAGCGGCTGTCCTTGGGATTGTCTATCCTCTCCACCAAGCCTCTCATCAAAAGATTACGCAGGATAAAAGAACAGTTGACTCCGCGGATATATTCAATCTGCACGCGCGTCAGGGGACCTTTGTAGGCCACAATGGCTATCGTTTCCAGCGCCGCCTTGGAGAGGTCTTCACCGAGTTCTCCCTTCAGCAAGTCTTCGGCATATTCTTTATTGTCCGGGTTGGTTGCCAGCTGATATTGGTCTTCCTTCCACAAAATAGCCAGTCCGCGTTCCAGACAGTCTTTCTCCAGCTCCTCCAGAGCCTGCTTTATCTCCTCCTCCGGAGCTTTGGCCGTTTTGGCCAGTTTGGTCAAAGAAATAGGCTCGCCGTATACAAATAAGATTGTCTCAATGATGGATTTAAGATTTTTCATAACTACTGCATCTTGCGGACAATTATATCTTCAAATAATTTTTCCTGCTTCAGGTCCACGAATTTTTCTTTGGCCAATTCCAGGATGGCCAGAAAACTCACGATTACGTCCACCTTTTCTTTGGCTCCTTTGATTATTTCCGAAAAGCCTTTTTCCACCGCATCTATCAGAGACTTTCGGATGTGGTTTATTTTATCCTCCAGCGAGACTATTCTCTTCAGCTGTTCCTCGGCCAGTTTTTCTATTTTAGGTATGGAGGAAATAAAAGCTTCAAATATTTGTTTTATGGAGGAGGCCTCTAATTTTTGCGGCGGGTGAAAAACCGGGTCCATATTTTGATAGGCTTCGCGGGTAAAAATTATTCTGCGGCTACTCTCCATCATTCTTAAGCTTTTGGCCAATTCTTTTATGCGCCTATACTCCTCCAGCCGCCTGAATAAATCTTCCGCCGAAAATTCCTCTTCCACATCCGGCGCCAAATCCGGTAAAAGAGACCGTGATTTAATGAGCATCAGTTGGGCCGCCACCACCAAAAATTCGGCCAGGTTTTCAACGTTTATTTTATCCAAGGCTTTTACATGTTTCAGATATTCGTCCGCCACCTTCGCCAGGGAGACCTTGGAGATATCCATCTTTTCCTTGTCTATCAGCTCCAGCAGAAGCTCCAGCGGACCTTCAAAATTTTCCTGTTTTATTTGGAATTCGATCATTTTATTTTTGGCTAAAAGACTACTGGTATTTTTACGCCAAGCGAGCCATATACCCGCACGCGATATGGTGGAGCTATGGTAAACAAATAAACCGATGCGAGGAGGAAGGGAAACCGAGGCTGTCGCGAAGCGACAGAACACGGTGGGGCTCCCCCCGACGAATGAGTATTATTTGTCCATAGCGCAACATTTGAGCGGAGGGTATGGGCGAGCGATATTTTATCTTAATTCTTTTTAACCCCACTTGGCAAACTTAAAAACAGTTAAATAGGGGCATAAATAAGCAGGATATTTATCCCCACCACCAGTGGACTGGTAGAGGGTTTACAAAATAAGTTATTTATGTTACAATTTACCACAAGTGGAGTTGTTTGAAATTCGAATAAAAAAGATAAAAGGTACTAACCGCTTTTCAAATCAAGGAGGTTGTCTGATGAAAAAGTTACTATTCTTCGTCGCTTTCCTGTTTTCGCTGACGTATCGTGCGTCGGCGCAGGAGATGGAAGTGCAGGGGGAAATTTCTTTTCTGAACAATCCCCCGCCTCGCAACACCTTCGGCATCTTCGCGCTGAACCCCAGCGCGAACAATGCCGTGAGGCAGTTGACCAACCGGCTCTACACGGATGATGCATATCCAGCGTGGTCGCCGGATGGAAGCAAGTTGGCATTCGTTTCTGGAGCCGGTTCTGTCCTTATCATCAACAAGGACGGGACCGGAGAAGTTCAGATCACAAACGGTCTTTCAGCAAACAATCCGACATGGTCTCCGGATGGAATGAATATCGCTTTTATTTCCTCCGGCAATATCTTTACCGTAAATCCTGACGGTACGGGGCAAACCCAGGTCACCAACACGGATGATGTTCAAGGTCTGTCTTGGTCCCCGGATGGGAGCAGGTTTGCGGTGGCGGTGTTGCGTAATGCACAGTCCGAAATCGCCGTGATCAACAAAGACGGCAGCGGACTTGCCCTGCTGACCAACAATGTTTTTGGGGACCGCGGTCCTCGTTGGTCGCCGGACGGAAACAAGATTTTCTTTATTTCCGACCGCAATGGCCAGCGCGAGATTTTTACGATGCTGTCCACCGGCTCCAATGTTTCCGCGGTACCTAACACCACAGGAATCGGAGGTGACGTCGCTTGTTCGCCCGATGGAAAGCGGGTCATTCTGACTCTTAATGATTTCTCCCACAGCGGAAATGGCCGGGGGTACAACCTGTACTCTAGGCCTTTGTCGGGAACGGGAGGATTTCGTCTGACTTCAGACAGCGCTCCGCTTTCACCCAATTTTTGGGCACCGTCTATCGGACCCAACTACGACTGGGCGCCTTTTCAAAAGGTTGGCCCGGACTCGGTAATTGTCGGTGGGGCAGGTAGTCGTACGATGGTCATAAAAAACACCGGGACAGCAATGCTCTCGGTGAGCGATATAACTTTTTCCGATAACCGGTTTTCTGCCATTCCTGTGAGCTTCTCGCTCGCGCCGGATAGTCTGAAAAATGTCGTGATTACTTTCACTCCAGATTCCAACGGAGTGAGATACACCACTATGACTGTTGCAAGCAACAGCATATCAAGTGGCAGTACGCAGATTGTGGTGAATGGTGCGGGATATGGTTTTATTCCTCCCACGCCTCCCACAACGGCTACACCTACTCCGACACCTACGCCTACACCCACACCAACGCCGACTCCAGAGCCAACGCCAACTCCAACACCTACACCCACTCCTGAACCTACGCCCACACCAGTACCCACACCAACACCGACACCGACTCCGACACCCGTGCCAACGCCTACACCGGAACCGACACCGACGCCGACTCCCACCCCGACACCATCATCGGGTGGAGGCGATGTAACTCCTCCGATTCAGGCCGTTCCTTCCTGGAACGGCCCAAGGACGGCAACCCTGCAGATTATCCCCGACACCGTTGGGTACCTGGATGGTTATGGAGATTTCAATATCAAACATCTCCTGACCACAACCGGTTTTCCGATGGCCAAGATGAGGGTATTTTACAATCTGCCAGATAGTTCCCAAGTTTCGCTGACCGGATATGATTCTTACAGCTACCGGAAAACTGGAACTTTCCATGGTGAGGTAGCCATTTGGCCAGAAAAGGTGGGCAACGAGCCCCAGCCGGCCAAGATCGTGATCCCTTTCACGATCAAGGTTTTGGCCAAGAGCGAGCCTCTGCCTACTCCGCCACC
>CAYHON010000009.1:0-31383 GCA_964358425.1 uncultured Candidatus Saccharibacteria bacterium
AAGAATCCGTTCGGATACGGTTGTTTTTCCGGCGTCAATATGGGCGATGATGCCGATGTCCCTGGTTTTTTCTATGGGGTACTCCCGCACGACAATTTACAATTTATAAATGAGTGAAAAATTTTTACCAAGAAAAGTGCGCAAACGCCTTGTTGGCCTCCGCCATTCTATGCATATCCAGTTTTTTCTTGATAGCCGTACCTTCGTTTTTAGAAGCTAAAATCAACTCCTCGGAAAGTTTTTCAGCCATCGGCTTGCCCTTTTTGGCGCGAGCGGCGGCCAGCACCCAGCGAAAAGACAGGGCTAATTTTCTTTCCCCCCGCACTTCCCGCGGCACCTGATAGGTGGCTCCTCCGATGCGCCGAGATTTTACCTCCAAAGAAGGACCCAAATTTCTGATGGCCGTGTCAAAAACAACCAGAGGATCCTGCTTGTATTTTTTCTCCAAAATATCAAAAGCGTTATAGACCACTTTCTGAGCGGTAGATTTTTTGCCCTTTTTCATCACATAGTTGGTAAACTTGGCAACTATAGTGTTGCTATATTTCGGGTCTGGGGCTATTTCTCTTTTAGTATTTCTTTTTCGGCGCATAGTTGCTATTGCTCAAGTTGACGGCTCGTCCGTCATCCTGAAGGAGTGAAACGACTGAAGGATCTTGAGATCCTTCACTTCGCTCAGGATGACAACGAAGTTGTCATTTTTAGTTTTAAGTTTTAATCTTCGGTCTCTTGGCTCCGTATTTAGACCGCTGTTGTTTTCGGTTCTCTACTCCGGTGGTATCCAAAACCCCGCGTACTATATGGTAGCGCACTCCGGGCAAGTCTTTTACCCTGCCTCCGCGGATGATTACCACCGAGTGTTCCTGCAAATTATGCCCTTCGCCGGGGATATAGGCGGTTACTTCCATGCCGTTGGTCAGGCGGACTCTGGCTACCTTACGCAAGGCCGAGTTAGGCTTCTTGGGAGTCATTGTGGTCACCTTCACGCAAACACCCCGCTTAAAGGAAGAAGGATAATTTACGGGCCGGTTTTTGAGCACGTTAAAACCTCGGCTCAAGGCCGGCGCTTTGGTTTTGTATTTGCGGGGGTTTCTCCCGCGTTTTACCAGCTGGTTTATGGTTGGCATAAGCAACAGAAATATAACAAAAAGTTTAACATAAGTGCCCCTTATAAGTCAACTTATTTAGTGGGACGACCACTTTATAAAAACGGGTAAAAACCCGTAATAAGGCGGAACAAAAATAAAATTATCGGCGAGATAAGATTGAAAAGAAAGATGATAAAAATCAAAAGCAAAATCATCCCGTAGCTTTCTAGAAAATTTTGGATGTGCCGCCAGCGGTAAGGGAACAGGGCAAAAAGTATCTTGGATCCGTCCAGCGGAGGTATGGGTACCAGATTAAAAACTGCTAAAATAACATTTACCAAAATTATAGTCCCGCTGATAGTTAAGAAATTGGGCAAAAAAGTCGCCGGCAGAAATCCGCCCATCTTTGGCGCCAGGCGGATGACAAGTCCGAAAATCAGAGCCAGACCAAGATTGGACAGCGGACCGGCTACCGCCACCAAGGCCGGATCACGCTTGGCGTTACGAAGATTATAAGGGTTGTAGGGTACGGGCTTCGCCCAGCCAAAAATAAAACCGCCGAGCATGTAAGATATAATCGGTAAAATTACCGAGCCGAAAGGATCCAGATGCTTCAAGGGATTTAAAGTAAGCCGTCCTTCGGACTGGGCGGTTTTGTCTCCCAAGGCTAAAGCGGCATATCCGTGCGAGACCTCGTGGATGACTATGGAAAATATTAAGATAATGATACTGAAGGCAAATTCCATCCCGTTAGAAATTATTGCTTTTAGAGATAATATATGTTAGATTCGCCATATTATGAAAACTTGCGCCATATGTCAAAAGGGGTCGGTCCTTGGAGGAAAGAGATCTTTTCTCCGAAGCCATTATAACCCGACGGCCACCGTCCGCAAATATCCCAATCTCCAATGGGCCAAATTGGGCGACGGCCCCCGAACCAAAGTTTGCGTGAAGTGTCTGAAAAAATTGAATAAATAATGATGAAAATCGTCCCCGTAACATACACGGAGGCTGCCCGGACAAAAAATATCTTAATATCTCTGTTTAAGGGAGAGTCCGTCGAGAAAGAAAAAATATTTTTATCTCTTTCTTCCCAGGAGCAATCAGCGGTAAAAAAACTTTGGGGTGAAGAATTTAGGGCAGAAGACGGCGAAACGAAGTCCATGTTTTTCCCCAGCGGACCGGTAAAAAGAGTCCAGCTTTTTGGCTGGGGAGAGAAATCAAAATGGCATAGACGAAAAAACCAGCTGGTGGCGCGCCGCTATGTAAAATACGCTAAGGCGGAAAGGGTGGCCGAATTTGTGACAACTCTAAATTTTTCTTCGGACGCAACCAAAAAAGAAGAAGCCATGATTTTTGCCGCCAACGCGGTTATGGCGGAGTTTGATTTCAATAAATACAAAGAGACTCCCAAAGAAGGGTGGCCGACCGTAAATACTATTTACCTCGCGGCGGATGCTCGGGATCACGCGGAAATAAAAAAAGGTGTGGCCGAAGGGATGATTATAGGAGAAGAAGTAAACAACTGCCGTACGCTCGCCAATACCCCCGGAGGAGATATTACCCCGGAGAAGTTGGCGCGAGTTGCCGCCGACGTTGCCCGAAAAAACAATATCAAAATAAAAATACTGGGCGAGAAAGAAATAGATAAAATCGGGATGGGCGGACTTATCGGGGTAAGCAAGGGATCAACGGAAAAACCCCGTTTTATTATAATGGAGTATCTCCACGGCCCCAAAACCCAGAAACCACTGATACTGGTGGGCAAGGGGGTTACTTTTGACACCGGGGGCCTGAGCCTCAAACCTGAACAATTTATGTATGAGATGCATATGGATATGTCCGGAGGAGCCGCCGTCATTCAGGGCCTCGCCGCCATCGCCCGTCTGAAACTGTCGGTCAATGTCATCGGACTTGTGCCGGCGGTGGAAAATATGCCTTCCGGCTCCAGCTTCCGCCCCGGCGATATTTTAAAATCTTTATCCGGAAAAACTATCGAGGTTTTAAACACCGACGCCGAAGGCCGGATAATTTTGGCCGATGCTTTGGCCTACTCTCTCCGCTATAAACCGGGTTTTATCTTAGACCTCGCCACGCTCACCGGCGCGGCTCATGTCGCACTCGGCAATTACTGCTCCGCGCTTTTCACAAATAAAGATACTCTGCAGAAAAAATTGGTAGATATGGGCAGTACTTCCGGCGACCAAGTATGGCCCCTGCCTTTGTGGGAGGAATATTTGGGTGACATCAAAGGAACTTTTGCGGACCTTGCCAATGCCGGCAAGCAAGACCGCTACGGCGGGGCGATACAGGGAGCCAAATTTTTGGAGCAGTTTGTCGGAGATTTTCCTTGGGCTCATTTGGATATTGCTCCGCGTATGACGACCGTGGAATCCGATTGTCTGGCCAAGGGTGCTAGCGGAGTAGGGGTAAGATATATAGTGGAGTTGGCAAAAAACTATAAAGATTTTTAGCGGTTCCCTGCCTACCTTCGACCGCTAAAATAAAATTATGATTCCAGTCTATTTAACTAAAATAAAAACCCGAGACGGGCTCGCGCTGGAAGGTATTATAGTAGAACCGCGAAAAAAAGATAAAAATAAAACGGCTCTGATTTGGCTACACGGCTTGTCTTCCAAATTTTCTTCGGGGCAAACTCTCATCAAAGAATTATCCGGTATGTGCCGAAAATCAGGCTTAGGATATTTTAAATTTAATAACCGCGGACATGACGTGGCTGATTTTGAAGACATCGGCCTAATTGGCGCAGGTTTTGAAAAATTTACCGATTGCGTGCTGGATATCCGCGCTATGATTTTATTTGCTAAGAGTCTTGGCTACAAAAATATAATTCTGACGGGGCACTCTACCGGCGCCAACAAGGCTTTGTATTATGTCTACAAAACTAAAGACCGGATTGTAAAAAAACTGGTCTTGCTGGGGCCGATTAGCGATATCGCGGCTCTGATCAAGGAAGTCGGCCGGAAAGAATTGGACAGACGGGTAAAAATCGCTCAAGAAATAAAAAACAAAAATCCTAAAACACTCGTACCTATGGATTTTGGTTTGTATTCCGCCGGCCGATATTTAAGCCTTTCTAAACCGGGGACTCCGGAAGATGTGTTCCCCTACCACAATCCTCAAGGATCTTGGAAAGAATTAAAAAGCGTAAAAATACCCGTAGCGGTAATTTTTGGTCAGCGAGACCAGCACTTGGACAGACCAGCCAAAAAATTGGTGGAAATTTTCGCGGAAAAAGCCGCGTCCACAAAATCCTTTTCAGGAGTTATAATAAAAGGCGCCAATCACGGCTTCCATAAAAAAGAAAAAGAAGTATCATTAGAGATGGTGAAGTTTATAACTGGCAGTGAGGAAAAAGATAAAAATTTATTTTATATTTGACCGAGCGAACCAGTTATATCGAGTGAAGCGAAGATATAAAAAACGGGCTGTAGTATACCGGTAGTACGCGTCCATGGGGTGGATGTAGACCGGGTTCGATTCCCGGCAGCCCGACCAAATGAAGTGAAGTAGGGATGACCCGCAGTTGAGTCGCGAAGGCGACGAAATGCCAAAGCAGTTGAGAAACGTAGGTTTCGAAATGCCAGAGGCAGCAGCCGTGGTGAAGGCGTGGTGCCCGAAACTGACTGTGACAATTCCCCGCAATCAAAAAACTCCCAGTTGGGAGTTTTTTGATTTTCTATAATTCTAGAATCTGCGTTATTTGCTTTACGAGCGATATCCCCACGGCAGCCGGCAGGAGGCTATAGCAGTCTTCCCCCGCATCATTCTTTACTATCCAGGGATCCTCGGTTACTTTTACTTTTCCGGCAGTATCCAGCGTATAACTATACGCCGGAGTAATTTCGTAATCATCTATGTTCTCCTTAGCAATATTTACCGGCACGGCGTTGCGGAGATAAATTTGGGATACGCCCTGCAACAGCAGAAGAGTTTCCATAACTTTTTTATCCACCTCAATACGGTCGCGGATAGATTCTATGCCGAATTGGTCGCCTTCTTTGGCCACCATCCGCGCCTTGCCAAAACCGGAACATCCGGGGTTGTCGCAGATTAAATAAAATTCTTTTTTGTCGGCATCATAGCCGATTTCTTTGGTGCGCAAGAGTTTTGGACTGCGCGGCGTCTGGCAGGTGGGACAGATAACGCGATTGTTCATTCTTTCACTGATGATGGTTTCCGGCACATCAATAAAAATGAAAAAATCCGGGTCGTCGCGATAGCCCATCAATTCGCGGAAATAAAGCGAATAGGAAATTTGGTCCAGACTGCGGGGAAAGCCGTCTATAAAAATGGCCTTTTTGCCCAGCTGGCTGATTTGCCGTTCCACCAGCGTGAGGATAATCTCCGTGGGTAGCAAAGTTTTGGTGTCTCTTCCTAAAATTACGTCCATGGCCGTTTCCACCGGCACAAAGCCCCGGTATTTGTTTTTTATATAATCCATCAAATCAGCTTTGCGTGATTCGTCCTCCAATTCTTTATGCGCCGCGCGGACTATATCACCCACGGAAATATGAGCTACGTGCTCCGCTCCCACCGCCTCCATAAACATTTTGGTATAGGTGCCCTTGCCCGAATTTTTAGGACCAAGCAGAAAACCGACAAAAGAATTTTTCTGCAGATACTCGCGCATTTTTTCTATCTCCGGACCCGCTTTCAGATCAAAATATTTCCGGCGCTCGGCCGGGTTTTCCAGAGCAAATTTTTGTGACGCCCCATCTACCTTGGTTTTAAAAACAGGAAAATTAAATCCAGCCATAAAAATATTTTTAAATTATTGAATTTGATAATACCAGATTAACTACCTTGGAGCAAGCACTAAATTTTTACCGTCGCTTTCTATTTTTATGTCTCCATCTATGTCCGTCCGGAAAATTTTGGAGACCACCGCAGATAATCTGTCCAAAACTTCTTGGTGGGGATGGCCGTAGCGATTTTTATCACCCACCGAAATTACGGCCCAGCGAGGGGAAACTGTTTTCAGAAAATCTCCCGAGGAAGAGGTTTTGGATCCGTGATGGCCGACTTTTAAAACATCCGACCGCAAAACAAAAAAAGGATTTTTAGGAGCTTCCCACAACAGCCGGTATTCGGCGGATTTTTCGGCGTCCCCCGTCAACAGTACGGAGTTTTTCCCGTATTTTAGACGCGCCACCACATTGGCATCGTGCTGATTTTTGAGAGACTCGCCGGTAAAGTTTCTAAACGGATAGTAGACATCCAGTTCCGCTCCCCCGCCCAAGACTATTTTCTGCCCGGCTCGGGCATAAACCGTGTGTATATTTTTTTTGATTAACATCTCCTGCCATTCTTTATACTCGGCTAGCGAGTGATTGGCGCCGGATTCCAGAACCATACCTACCTCGTATTTTTTTAAAACTTCAAACAGGCCGTCCAGATGATCGGCGTGCGGGTGGGTTAAGATCAAAAGATCCAAAGAGCGGTCCCAAAAAGGCATAGCCCTGCCGAGTTTGGATAAAATTCGCTCCGAAGGCCCGCCGTCTATCAGAACCTGATTTCCTCCGGGGACTTCAATAAACACCGCGTCTCCCTGCCCGATGTCAAAAAAAGTAACCAGCAAATTTTGACGGCTTTCAAAATAAAAATCGGCATACCAAATTATTGCCACAACCGCTATCGGTAAGAGCCATTTCGCTTTTTTAAGCACTCCGGTCATAATCTTTATTTACTATTTTATCTCTGCCGCCGAAACCAATATACAAAAACAGAGACATATAAAATAATTACCGGCATAATCGCCCACCGGCCAAGCTCCAAAGATACTCCGGGCAAACCGCCAAAAATCTCCACTACTTTTATTTGATAGGCGAGAATAATCCACACCAGCCACCCAATTATTTGCGCCAAAATAATAGATATAAAACCCGTTAGTCCCCCTATAAACCCTATACCCATGGCATAGGGCACAGTTGCCAAAATCAGCATATTGGTAAGCGGGCTTATCAGCGAAACCCGTCCGAAAAGAAAAATGAGCAAGGGTAAAACCATAATCTGGGCGGAGACTGTCTCAAGCAGTATCTTTTTCAGACCCAGGCCGCTTTCGGCCGATTTTTTGGAAGAGATAAATAAATTCTTTTTTTGATCTATAAAATTTTCCAGCCGCGGGGCAAGATAAACCAAGCCGATGGTAGCGAGAAAAGATAATTGAAACCCGGCGTCAAAACGTAAAATCCGGGGGTTCTGCCAGACCATGAGGGAGGCCGCCAAAACAAGGGCGTTGGTTATGCCGTAAACTCTCCCCTCTTTTTGGGCGAGCAATACCAAAATACCCATAATCGCGGCGCGCACGGCTGACGCCGATGCTCCGGTCGCGAGCACGAAAAGTATGATACCGGACGTAGCTATCCAAAAAGAAATGAAAAAAGGTACTAAAGCCAGAGAAAGCAGAAAAAGAAAAAATCGGCCGACCAGAGTAATATTGTAGCCGGACAGGACCACCAGGTGGCTTGTGCCGCTTTTTTGGAGATTTTCTATCAGATCCGGCGGCAGAGATTTTTTCTCGCCCAAAAGCAGTCCTTTAAGATATGCGGCGTAAGGCTCCGGCAAAATCTGCCCAATTTTATTTTCAAAAGAATTTTTTACATCAGCGAGCCCAAGTTTTATATAGCCTCCCTTCCGCTCGCCCAGTTTTTCCGCCTGCGGGAAAAAACTTGTGGCAAAAACATCTTCTTTGGCCAGATATTCTCGATAATCAAAATCTTCATAATTTTCGGGCTCTTTCAGCCGGCCGTTTATTTTTACTTCGTCACCGAATTTATAGGCCGGGTATTTTCTTAAGGTCACCAGCACAAAAAAAGGCTGGCTTATTTTGACACCTCCCACCGAACTTATTTTAACTTTTAGACGTTGGCTGGTCTCGGCTAAATCCGGATCCTGCCAGATGACTCCGGTGAAATATAAATCTCGGCCCAGCCACCGCACTAAATCCGGCCGGTCTTGGGCAACCTGTTCAAACCTAAAAATACCGATAAAAAATACGATAAGCAGAACACCCCAAACCCATTTTTTATTTTTAAAGCCGCGGGCCGCCGCCAGCGCCAAGCCGGCGATAAAACCCGTCCAAATTACGGATATAGGAATTTCCCTAAAAGAGCCGGTGGCGACACCGGCGATAAAAGAGGAGAGAATATATAAAAATAAACGTGATTTAGACACCCGTTTATTTTATCATTTTTCAGTATTCCAGACCTCTTTTGCCTTTAATCCCCTGCTGATACGGGTGTTTTATTTCCCGCATCTCGGTGATGAGATCGGCTTTTTCTAAAAATTCGTCAGGAGCATCGCGGCCGGTCAGGATAATAGTGACTAGCGAATAGTGACTAGTGACTAGTTCTAAAAAATCCAAAACGGATTTTTTAGAAATAAGGCCGATTGATACGGCGTTGTTTATTTCATCCAAAATAATCATATCCCATTTCCCCGACTCCGTTTCTTTTTGGGCATAATCCAGCGCATCCTCGGCGGCTTTTTCGTGTTCCTCGCGGGGAAGAGTATCACCGAGTATTCCCACAAAACCTCTCCCCATCTTCACCAGCCGAAAAGCTGGCGATCCCGAGCCTTCCGAAGGGTTACCCTTTGGTATTATCTCAATATTATCCTCTCCTGATTTCCAGGGGCCCTTGATGAATTGCACCATCAAAACCTTTTTTCCCTCGCCCACGGCCCGCAAGGCCTGCCCCAAGGCGGCTGTGGTTTTCCCCTTGCCATTGCCGGTGAAGATGTAGAGCATTGACGTTCATTTAACTATCTTGTATCTTACCTCCTGGGACATTAATTGATAGCCAAACAACCTCATCTTTCTTTATGCGATGATTGTGATACTTGGAGTATTGCCCGCAATCTGTTTCCCTATCAATAGGATGGTCTACCGAATCTTAATTAAAAAGTTCGGTAGGAAAAACTGATCAGTCATATTCTATAAGGTGTCACAACAACAGACGTTCGCGCTTCGCGCGCGGCGTCTATTTTTTTTATTATGTTTAAAAAGGTCTCGGCACTTCGCGTAAAAACCCTTAAAATCTTGGCTTGCTTGGTCTCGAGATGGTCGAGAGAAGCCAAGATTTTACGGAGTGAAGTCCGCCGCTGGAGCGGACTGAACGTGTTTTGGAGCGAGGTGCCGAGACCAGAATATTATTTCAAGATATCAAGATTTAAAGATTTCGAGGGAACCACAACTAATTTAAAAATTTCAATATATCAAGATATCGACGATCATGTTTTGGAGCGAAGTGCCAAGACCAAAATATTATTTCGATATATCAAGATTTAAAGATCTCGAGAGAACCGCAACTGATTTCAAGATATCAAGATTCCGAAGGCTCAATTTCAAGAAGTCGCAGAAGCCTCCTCCAGAGTTTTTTGCGCCGCAGGCGACTCCGACGAAAAATCAACCTCGCACACCCCCCCGACACAGGCGAGCTCCTTGGCCCCGCTCGTCATGTCTTCATCTTCGTAGGAAATAATTTGTGAGAAATCTATATCCGGAGTCTTGGCGACAAGCTCGTGGTATCTCGCCTCCGTTATGTCTTCGTACGGCGCCAGTTGATAGACATGTTCGGAGCGCGGCAGAAAAGATAAACCTCCGAGCATCTCCCAATTTTGATAAAGCCAGTGGGCCACCTCAATCCATTCACTGTCGCCGACGGAAATCGTCACCGAAGGATTGTGCTCCGTAAAATTTTCTTTAATCATTTTCCAATGGGCCAATTGCTCTAAAGCCGTAAAATCATTGCGGAAGTTGGCGCCCTCCGGAGCTTTCACCGGAAATTCCAGGACATAAGTATTGGCCGAGCCCTCGTCCTGTCCCACTTCGGGATGATAGGGAAACTTCTGGTCGCGCAACATATTAAAAAGCTTGTCGGTCGCCGAGATGCGAATGCGGCGGATATAGTAGGGCGCGTGGCGCGGATGCATGCCGGAGGCCGCATCCACCAATTGCGATACCGTACCTGATGGTTTGACGCAGGTAATACACGTAGACTGGTTTACACCAAATTTTTTGGCATAAGTTTTATTGACCTCAACACTGTGCGCTCTTAGTTTAGCCAATGTTTCCGGATTGCGCACCGCCGGGCAGTCCCACTGTCCGGTCAAAGATACTCCCAGCAGTCTTTCCTCTTCGCAGTTTTTCTTCCACTCGCGGGATAAATAAGGGAAATGAGTAAGAGTCGACTGATAGGTTCCCATGATTGTCGCCAGACGCACTTTACGTAAAAGTGTCTCCTCCGTATCCTCGCGGCGGGTTACCGCCTCAGCCAGATTGCAAAATTGCTTGGAACGCAAGATGATTTCTCCGCACGGATTGGTCCCGGCCGTCCCCGCGTATTTTTTAAAAGTCTTCCAGCGCCTGCTTGGCAACTGCTTTTTCAATCCTCCGCGGTTAAAAATCCCTCGCTCGCCGGAACCGCTTTTAATCAAGGACAGCCATTCCTCCATAAATTGGGAGGCCGAAGGCTTTTCGTTGTAGACAGCCGAATTGTTGGCCATAGAACGTTGGGGATTGGTCAGATAAAACTGGCCTGACTTGGCTCCCCGCATCTCCTGATCGTCCAAGTCCGACAGAGAAATCAAAGCCGATCGGCGTACCCCGCCGGATACCACCACCTCGCCGATTTTACAAATTACGTCGTGGACATCCAAATTGCTTAGGCGCTTGCCCTGCCTATCCAAGATTCTCGTCCGGGCAAAACCAAGCAAAGACCGCAAAGGATCCGGTCCCGAGCTTTTGCCGCCCATCGTAAGCAATGGGGCGCCTGCCGGACGAAGTTGCGAATAATCAAAATCAATATCCGAACCCTTATACCAAGTTTTCAATCCAAGTTTCAGGGCATCACCCCAGCCCTCTTTGCTGTCATCTATCACATGAGTTTTAAGCTTTTGTCCGGTCTGCCGTTTAATGATGGGAAATTGCTGGACCGTCTGGCTTTCCACTGAAAACCCTACCCCCGCCCCGCACATGGACAAATACATAATTTCGGACAGGTCATCAAGTTTTGTAGGAGCGATATAGGAGCAGTTGTAGGCAGTCACATTGGTTTTGCGGGCGGCGCGTCCTGCGCTCCACATGAGCCGCATGGAGGGCATAACCTCCTGGCGCAAAATGGCTCCCCTTATTTCAGAGTATTCCTCTTCAGTTAAAGCTTCCCCCAAATTTTCTTGCATGAAGGAAATGTAGCGGTCCACCGTCTCAATCCAGGTCTCCCGGCGACTTTCTTCATCAATCCAGCGCGAATATGACCGGTAGTATACAAACTCCGACAGAGAATTGCGGAAATATTTTTTAGATTCGACCGCTAGGCGCTGAACGCGTTCGGGTACGGGCTTGCGGTTGGCTCTTACATCCGACCGCCGCTGGCGGTAAAGGATATAGGCCTTGGCGGTTTTAGGGAAATCCATCACGATAAGCGCCTCTTCCACTTCATCCTGAATCTCCTCTATCCCGGGCACGTAACCGGGAGATAGTCTGCCCATAAGCTTTTTAACCACCCTGTCGGAAATTATTTTAGGATCTTTTTTTAATTCTCCCTCGCCCACCGCCTCCATCGCCCGGGATACAGCACCCGTAATTCTCCCCTGATCAAAAGGCACAATACGTCCGTCTCTTTTTTTAACCGCCTCAAAGATGCTTTTAGCGGCTTTTTTGCCGCCGGATTTCGTTTCTTTTGGATTGTGTTTAGACATGGCTTTGATGCTGGGGTTCTGATAAATTAATAAATTATTGGTAGAGATATTTTACTCCTTACTCATACTATAAACAAAGAAACTCTGTGGATAAATTATACTTCATTGACCCCGTGCCAAAATTTTGATGAAATATTTTTAGCCACAAACAACCAAAAATAGCACTTTCGTGTTATTTTGCAAACCCGCCTAAATTTTGCGGAGTAAAACTTAGGAGGGTTATTTTATATTCCCTTTTCGGCGTAGAAAAGCCGGTACCACGTCCCACTCCGCCTCTTCCGGGTTAGTGGCGGCCTTATCTTTAGTAGCGGTATCTTGTCTTAAGATGGGGGGGAAATCATGTCTTTTCTCTGTTTTGTCTTCCCGATCCCTGTGCAATGGTAATTGCAAGTTTTTATTTCCGTTGGGAGTGCCAAACCCGGTAGCAATAACCGTTATTTTTAGCTCGCCCTTCTTTAGTTTTTCGTCGTGTACCGCCCCAAAAATTACTTTGGCGTCCTTATCTATTGATTCGGTGATGACATTGGCCGCTTCATTTATTTCCCACATAGTAAGGTCGGTGCCGCCCGAAACATTGAATAGGACACCTCTCGCCCCATTAACGGATATGTCCAATAGAGGAGAGCTGACGGCCGCTTTAGCCGCCGCCGCCGCCCTGTCTTCACCCGAGGCTATTCCCACCCCCATCAAGGCAGAGCCCGCATCCTGCATGATAGCCCGCACATCTGCAAAGTCTACGTTGATAATCCCCGGAGTAACAATTAAATCCGAAATACCCTGTACGGCTTGTCGTAATACGTCATCACACACCGTAAAAGCGCTGAGAAGTGGTGTCTCTTTGGTTATCACGGTAAGCAGGCGGTCGTTGTGGATAGTAATCAGAGCGTCCACGCGGTCGCGCAGGAGCTGCCAGCTTTCTTCGGCTATCCGGCTTCTCTGGTTTCCTTCAAAAGTAAAAGGCTTGGTAACCACGCCAATTGTAAGTGCTCCGGAATCCCGCGATACTTCGGCAATTATAGGAGTAGCTCCCGACCCCGTGCCGCCGCCAAGGCCGCAGGTCAAAAAAACCATATCCGCCCCCTTCAAGGCCTCGTGGATTTCATCCCGGTTTTCTTCCGCAGCTTGCCGTCCCAAATCGGGGTTCATACCGGCCCCTAAACCGCGAGTCAGATTTTTACCGATATGAATTTTAGTCTTTGCTTTGGAGAAATGCAGATCTTGAGCATCGGTGTTGATGGTTATAAAATCAACCCCGTTGATTTTGTGGTCTATCATACGGCTGACCGCTTTCCCGCCACCGCCGCCGATACCTATGACCTTTATGCGGGCGTAAGTTTCAATATCTGGTTTAGACTGAGGCATAATAAAAGTTTAAAGCTAAAAATGAAAAACTAAAACCGTGTTTAAAACTATTGCTACCAAGTTAGCATATAGTAATGTCCCTTACAACCGATTTTAAACGTCTTTTATGAACCGGTTTCCAACAAAAAATCCACAGGTTTTGCACCCCATTAGAAGTCCGATTTTCCTTTGGAAACTCGGCAGACACCAAAGGTGTCTTACTTATAACGGGGCCAGCCGTGGATTTTATAATTTATCACTGCCTCTTATAACAGGGTCATGGCAAAAGAGATTTAAGCCATTTAGTAAAAGAGTTTTGTCCGTTTTTCATAGCCAATCTGTTAGTCCACCAGGAATCAGAATTTTGATTCCTGGAGTTCGCCCATTGGATCAAACCCAAAGAGGTGGCTAAAGAGGCTACAGATTTATTATCTAAAATTTCGGAAAAAAGATGGGGAATTCCCGCCTCTACCGGCAGTCTTACTTCTTTCTTGGTCATCTCCAGTAACCCCGGGGTCAAAGAAGATCCTCCGATGAGAACCACTCCGGCCGGGAGCAGCTGGTTCCGATTTATTTTTTTAAGCTCTTTTTGTAGAAGCTCAAATATATCCCGCAGGCGGGCTTCTATAATTTCTGCCAATTCCCGGCGGGGAAAAGAAGCTGTTTCTCCTTCAATGAATTCGGCTAAGTGTATGTTTTCTTTTTTGGTGATATCAGCGGCCAGGCAAGTCCCATAGGCGGTTTTTATATTTTCTGCTACATCCACATGGGTCCGAAAGCCAATAGCCAGGTCATTGGTAATATGACCACCCCCTATCGGTATCACCCCGGCATGTATAGGTGCCCCCTCCTCAAAAATTATAAAACTGGCCGTACCGCCCCCGATGTCCAAAAGCATCACCCCAAGTTCTTTTTGTCTCTTGGTTAAAACGGCTTCGGCCGCCGCCAAGGGGGCAAAAACATAATCATCTACGGACAGACCGGCGTTTTCCACACATTTAAAGATATTTTTAAGCGCCGGAACCGAGTATTCCACCACCAAGGTATCCACCTCCAGCCGGACACCATGCATTCCTACAGGATTTTTTACGCCGGTTTCCTGATCTACCTTAAAATCCCGAGGGATTATATGCAGTATTTCTTTATTGGGATTTTTTGGAATAAAAGTCTCCGCCGCCGCGATAGCCCGGCGCACGTCTTCCGGAGATATTTCTCCGTCGGCCCGCGAGACCGCCACCACTCCGCGGGAGGAAGATACGCTGGTAGGGGCCCCTCCTATGGCCAGATACACGGATTTTATCTGAGTCTTAGATGCTCTTTCCGCCTCCTCCACCGATTTCCGGATGGAAGATACCGCATCATCAATATCCACCACCACCCCCCTTCTCACTCCTACCGAGGGAGATATACCCACACCCAAAATTTGCAGGCCATTGTCCTGTTTTCGTCGTTCGGCTACCACCGTCTGTACGGTAGAGGTGCCTATATCTAAAGATGTTATTATGTTGCGGGCCAAATATAGTAACTAGCCACTAGAAACTAGTCACTAGCTAAAATTACTAGTGGTTAATTACTGGTCGCCAATTTCTTTGAACATATTCCCTAGAATCTGTTTTTCCAAACGGCTGAAGCGCTTGGCGGTCGCCACGGATTTCTCATGATGCACTCCAGCTAAATGCAGTATACCATGCGCAATCATCCATGTCATTTGAAAGAGTTGTGTATTTCCGGCCAATTTTGCTTCTTTCTTGACAACATCCTTACAAATCAGTATTTCTCCGTAATCCGGGCTATAAACCCCCACACCATAACGAGGATAGGGTTGCTTACCGCGCTTTTGGCGCAATCCTCGTTTGGTGTGGGGGTAAAAAAAAGAAAGCACGTTAGTCGGCCGGTTTTTACCTCGGTATATAAAATTAAGTTTTCTGGATTCCTGCGGACTCAAAAAAACCACCTTTATTTCTCCGGGTAGTTTTTTAGATACAGACAAAGGAATAAATTTTTTGATTTTGAAAACTGTTTTGTCATACATCACCTCTAAAAACTATTTAAAAAAATCTTTGACCATAACCGATACTCGGTCGCCCGAGACAGATCCTTTGGTCTTTTTCATCACCTCCCCCATAATCCGGCCGAAATCTTTGACCCCAACCTCCCCCAGAGAGGCCGCGGCTTCCTTGACTATTTTTTGCAATTCTTCGTCCGGCATCTCAACCGGAAGATACTTTTCTAAAACCGCCAGCTCCGCCGACTCCTTGTCCGCCAAATCCCGGCGCCCACCTTTGGTAAACTCCTGGATTGAATCCCGGCGTCTTTTAGCCTCCGTGCGGAGCACGGCGACTGCTTCATCCTCGGTCAGCTCTTCCTCTCCGCCCTTAGCTCTTTTTTCCTTGCCCTTATTTTGCGCGGAAGCCAAAAACATTCTTAAAACAGAAAGACGGGCAGCGTCTTTCTGTTTTAGAGCTTCTTTCATATCCTGTTCTATTTTTGATTTGAGCTTAGAGACCACTTAGTTTGGTTTATGAGAATTAATTTCTATCTCCTAAATCGCCCTCTCTCTTCAGGAAGTTTGCCCAGCTTATCCAGCCGGGTTCTTTCTTTGGTAAGTTTTATCCGGCGCAAAGCTCCTTCGCGAACAACCCTTTTGGTGGACGCGGGCACGTAAAAACGCTCGCGTCTCGCCCGGATAAGTATGCCTGATTGCTGAACCCGCCGGGTAAACCTGCGGAGCATCGCTCCGGTAGTTTCCCCATCTCTTTTTCTTACTTCTACCATACTTTGAAAATTTTCAACAGATTTTCAATGAATGTTTGAAAATTGAATCATTGAGACATTCATTGAAAATTGTAAATTGTAAATTGAGAATTATTTTATAATTATACTTCTATTTTATTATCCCCATTCTTCGACCACCCTCCCAGCAGATGCAAATGCAAATGATCTATTATCTGACCCCCTTCCCGTCCTACGTTAAAAACCAGTTTATACCCCAAAAGTCCTTGCTTGCCCGCTATATCTTTGGCGGCATAAATCAATTTGACCACCACCTCCCCTTGATTACCCCCCAGATGAGCGACAGACTGTATGTGTATTTTAGGTATCACCAGCAAGTGTACCGGCGCTTTGGGGTGTATATCTTTAAACACTAAAACATGCTCGTCTTCATAGGCTTTATCCGACTTTACCTTACCTTCGGCTATTTGGCAAAACAGGCAGTTAGTTTCCATTTTGTAATTTTCTCCGGAGAAAATCTACCAATTTTTCCTGGGGAACCGTCTCTTGAATACTGGAGTCCAGATCCCGGACAATTATAGTGCCGTCCAAAGCCTCTTTCTGTCCCAAAATCAGGGCAATTTCGGCGCCTATATGATCCGCCACCTTCAGCTGGGATTTAATGGCATCCTTGCCCAGGGCCTCCCTCACTCCTATGCCGCCTCGGCGCAACATCTCCATAAGACCCAAACTCTTTTTTTTAGCCAAGTCTCCCAACTGCGTTAAAAATACTTTCGGCCGGGATTCATCGGCGGATGAAAGGCCCTGCTGGAAGAGAAAAAATTCGGCCGCATCCAGAAATACCGCCAGCCCCGCCATCTCCAGATGTTTTCCGGTAAATGTCTCCGCCGTCCGGCTCAGATGCCCACCTTCGGCCAAAACAGCCTTTTCTACATCTCCCTCCTTGCCTTCTCCGTCATTTTTAAGTATGTCCGCAACCACCTGGAAGATAATATTGCTGTAAAGGGTGCGTCCGTGAAAAAATTTGGCATCCAGAAAATAAGTTATACGACTTTCATCTAAAAATTCCAAAAGACCCCTCAGATATTTTTTACAAGATTCGCAGAGAAAATCAAGTACGGCGGGAGCGTTGTTGGCCAGGGTCTGGCATTTTTCTTCATGGCAGG
The DNA here is from genome assembly GCA_964358425.1 of uncultured Candidatus Saccharibacteria bacterium. Classification (GTDB taxonomy): domain Bacteria; phylum Patescibacteriota; class Minisyncoccia; order Sungbacterales; family HO2-52-23; genus CAYHON01. The sequence goes on from CAYHON010000009.1 coordinate 17,051, forward strand.
AAAAAATAACTTCCGGATTGGTTTTAAAATTTTTCTTGCAATTACGGCAAAGACGGGACACGCGTGAACGTAAGTACGCTAAAATTTGCGACCGGAATAAGGGATGGCACTCGGCACAGCCGGTTGAATTTATCTTCACCCCCAGACCTTCTTTGACTCCCAATTCTTCAAAAGACCGGTAAACAATCTGCAGAACCTCGGCAATGGCTATCGGGTCGTTTTCGCCGAAAATTCCCAGATAAAATTGGGGTCTCCAAAAAATCCCCACGGGGTTTTTGGGCAAATTTTTTTCATCCAGCCGGATTTCTTCATCAGTGCGGTCGGGTAAAAATAACTCCCGGGGATGGGCAGACGCCGTTTCCGTCTCCACAAAAAATTTCAAAGGATGGGGCCACTCGGCCATTCGGTGCGAAACATAGGCCCGGAGGAGCCCCAGTTCCGGCAAAGGATTAATCAGAAAACTCTCTCCTGTCTTATTTTTCAGCGCGACCAATTCTTTTTCCAGACCGGGAGTAGACCTGATTAGGGATGAAAAATTCCTGGGGTTTTCTATCGGAGAGAAGCGTATTTTTTTAAAACCGTAGAATTGACTTACGTTCTCCAGTATTTTTTTGGTTCTGTCTATTTTTTTCTCGATTTGCGGCAAGCAATCCAGCTTGGCCGAAAAATCTTGAACCGGATTTGCTTTTGCTTTAGCCATAATTTTTAGTACTCGGTGGAATAATTTAAGATAGCCCCGAAATTATAAATTGGCCAGACCCGTAAAATAGCCCGGCCGACAATAAGATTTTTGGGTACGGGTCCCCAGATACGGGAGTCGGAACTAAAATCCCGATTATCCCCCAAAACAAAATATTCATTCGTGCCCAAAGTAAGGCTCATATCCGGATAGGTTGGGTGGTCCGGCGGATCCAAATAAGGCTGTTTCAGGACAAAACCATCCGGAGAAACTTTATTTTTTATTTTTATCTCTCCGTCGGACAGCTCCACCGTTTCCCCGGGCAAACCTATGACCCTCTTAATAAAAAACTCTTTCGGATCTTTGGGATACCGCAAAATTACCGGCTCCCCTCTTTTGGGGGTCCGCAGAGAATAGGAAATTTCGTCTACAACCAGATAATCCTGGTCCCGGAAGTTGGGCTCCATAGAAGATCCGCGCACTATAAAAGGCTGCGCTATATAGTAGCGCAGGGGCAAGACTATGGCTAAGGCTATTATGAATAGTTTGACTATCCCCCAGAGTTCCCTGCCAATTACCACAAGCAGCCTGCTGGGTTCTTCTTGCATTTCCGGCATTTCTACATTATACTTTAATTTATTAATAATTTCAAGCCCTCCTGAATTTTGCCTATCTAAGCAAAACTTGGTCGGGCAGCCCCCTTTATGATTCTAATAGTCGGCTTGGGAAATCCGGGCTCGGAGTATGAAAATACGCGGCACAATATCGGCCGTGATTTTGTCAAAAGTTTTGCCAAGGATAAAAAAGTCGGAGATTTGACCCCGGAAAAAAAGTTTAAATCCCTGGTTGCCAAAGGAGCTGTTGAAAAAGAAAAAATCGTCTTGGCGGCTCCGGAAACTTTTATGAACAAATCCGGCCAAGCGGTGGCTCCCTTAGCCCTGTTTTATAAAATAAAGCCGGCTCGTATTTTTGTAATTCATGACGACACCGACCTAAAATTGGGACAAACCAAGCTTTCTTTCGGCAAACACTCTGCCGGGCACAAAGGCGTAGAGTCGGTTATCAAAGCATTAAAAACTATGAAATTTTGGCGCCTGCGGGTAGGAGTGGCGGGCAAAAAAGATATCCCGGCCGAGAAGATAATTTTGAGAAAATTTACGCCGGAGGAAACTAAGTTGATCAAGAAAATTTCCAAAAAGACCGCGGAAGCGCTAGACTTGATTGTATCGGAAGGTCCGGAGAAAGCGATGAATGAATACAATCAGAACTAATCTAAAGTCATCCTAAGCGAAGCGAAGGATCTCTAGACTATTCGGAGATTCCTCGCTCCGCTCGGAATGACCAAATTACCAAAAGAAACAAATGAGTTATTAGTTGTCTCCCTAACCCCCCAAAATTTGGAACGGGGTGTTTTGTGGTTTGCGGAAAATTTTTTCGCCCTAAAAAAATCCCGCCTGACCAACCTTTGGTGGCAGAATAATTCGCTTATCCTGGAAAAAGACCGGGTCATAAAACCCGCGGAGCTCGCCAAAAAATTTTTGGAGCTGGGCTATGAGCGGAGCTCGCAAGTATTGGGACAGGGTCTTTTTGCCAGTCGGGGAGGACTGCTGGAAATCTGGCCCGTTAACACGGCTAAACCATATTTAATAGAGTTTTCCGGCAATTGCGTTTCTCTTATCCGGGAAAGAGAAGAAGCCCAGGAATATTTTAAACCCAGGCCAATTTTAAAAGACTCTGTGGAAAAATTGGCTGACGGAGCTTTCGTCGTGCACGAAGACCACGGGATAGGCATCTTCCGAGGCATAACCTCAAAAGAATTTTCAATTTCCCCGCCCATCCGGCAGGCGAACAATTTTCAATTTTCAAAAGAAAACAAAATACAAGATACAGAATTTTTTACAATTGAGTATGCAGCTCCCAGACCCGGGGCCGAACCGGACAAACTTTTTGTTCCCTTGAATCAAAAAGGACGACTGACTCCGTATGTCGGTTTTGAAAATCCCCGCATAAACCGTCTGGGAGGAAACTTCTGGGAAAAGAGCAAGAGAAAAGCCAAGGAAGATATAGAAAAACTGTCCCGGCAGCTGCTGGAGCTTTATGCTAAAAGAAATTTAGCTCAGAGACCGCCCAATTTGGGTGATAAAGATTTGGAGGAAAACCTGCGGCAGTCTTTCACTTATAAAGAAACACCGGATCAGTTAAGAGCCGAGCAGGAAATACTCGCAGATTTGGAATCTCCCTACCCCATGGACAGGATACTTTGCGGAGATGTGGGTTTCGGTAAGACCGAAGTAGCCCTCCGGGCGGCTGTCAGGGTCATATCTTCCGGCCGTCAGGTGGCATTACTGTCCCCCACCACGGTACTGGCCGTCCAGCACGAAAAAACGACCACCAAAAGAATCGGCGCGTCTCCCTTAAAAATAAAAATGCTCTCGCGCCTCACTCCGTCCCGAGATAAAAAACACCTGCTCTCCGAATTAAAAGCGGGGAAGATAGACCTGTTGATAGGAACTCATCGGATTTTATCCAAAGATATTGAGTTTAAAAATCTTGGCCTGGTCATTATAGACGAGGAGCAGAGATTCGGAGTCAAACAGAAAGAAAAGCTGAAGGAGCTTCGGGTAGAAGCGGATATTTTATCTTTGTCGGCCACACCCATACCGCGGACTCTGCAGTTTACCTTGGCGGGATTGCGCCAGATATCGCAGATAGAAACTCCACCGCCGGAAAGAATACCCATCCGAACTTTTGTGCTCCCCTACTCTGCCCAAATAATCAAAGAGTCCATCTTAAGTGAAATAAAACGGGGCGGCCAAATCTATTTTCTGCATAACCGAATAGAGACTATGGGACAGGTAAGGAAAAAACTGGAAAAGGTCGTCAAGGACCCTCATCTTATAGGCATCATGCACGGCCGGTTGCCCGAAAAAGAAATGCTAAAAGTTATGGAAAAGTTTCGAGGCGGCGAAATAAAAATACTTCTGGCTACCACTATCATTGAAAACGGGCTGGATATCTCCGAAGCCAATACTTTGATAGTGGATGACGCCACGCGCCTCGGATTGGCTGAAGCGCATCAGTTGCGCGGACGAGTAGGCCGGGGATCGGAGCAGGCCTTCGCCTATTTTTTGTACAAGCCAAAACATCTCACCGAAAAATCGGGCGACCGCCTGCAAGCACTGAAAGAATATTCAGGATTAGGGTCGGGCTATGATATTGCCATGCGCGATCTGGAAACACGGGGCGCCGGCAATATTTTGGGCCGCGAGCAATCCGGCTCCGTCAACCGCCTCGGTTTGAATCTTTATTATCAAATGCTCCATGAAGCCGTGGATGAGGAGAAACAAAAATTGCCAAAAACTCATCCTTAGACTATTTTTAGCGCAGGTCTCCCGTTAGAAGTGTAATCCTGTACTAAATAACTATTTAACCTATGATAACAATATCTTTTATTTGGTTTTTAGATAAGATAGCCCTAAACTTCTAACGGGATGAACCCGCAGGAATTAAAATTTTTAAACGCGTTCAATTCTATCCCCAATCTCGGGCCGAGCTCCCTCCGCCTGCTGAAAAATCATTTCGGCAATTTTGCCGAGGCGTGGCACGCCGGCAACGATGCTTTTAAAAATATTGGGTTGGAGGCCAGGACCCGTGAAGGCCTTCTCTGGAAAAAACCATCCATCAATCCCGACCGCGAGATGGAGAAAATGGTCAAAGAAAAAATCTGGATAATAACCGAGGATGATAATTTATTTCCAAATATTTTAAAAGAAATACCCTATCCGCCCCTACTGCTTTATGGTACTGGCAATCCCCAAACTTTAGGTACTTTAGGAAAATCCAAAACCTGCGTGGCGGTCGTGGGCACCAGAAAACCAACCGGCTACGGTCTGCAGACCTGCGAAAAAATTGCTTCGGAGCTTGCCTCCTCCGGTATTGTTATAACCTCGGGCCTGGCCATCGGCATAGACACCAAGGCCCACCAGACGACTTTGGATAATAAGGGGGCGACTGTGGCCATAATCGGATCGGGGATAGACCAGCCCTCCATCTTTCCTCCGGAAAACCAGGGATTAGCCAGAAAAATCGTGGAAGCCGGAGGCTTGGTAATCTCGGAATATGCGCCGGGCACTCCGGCCGTCAAAGAACATTTCCCCCAGAGAAACCGCATCATTTCCGGCCTCTCGCGGGGGGTAGTAGTAATAGAAGCCCGCGAAAGATCCGGAGCCTTGATTACCGCGCGCTTTGCCTTGGACCAAAACAGAGAAGTGTTTGCCGTTCCCGGTTCCATTTTTTCCCTGTCGGCTTTTGGCCCCCACAAACTGATCCGGGACGGCGCGAAACTCATAACTTCCGCCCGGGATGTTTTAGAAGAGCTTGGTTTGGATTATACTGGTATGAGCGGGGAAATTTTTGAATCGCTGGACGAGCAAGAAAAAATAATTTTGGGATTTTTAGAAGAGCCTCTGGGAATAGACGTCCTCAAAGAAAAGACCAAACTGGATACCTCCGTCGTCATGACTTCTTTGTCTTTGCTTGAGTTAAAGGGACTAATAAGAAATTTGGGACAAGATACTTATCAAAAAAATCAATAATTTATGGCCAACAGCTTAGTAATAGTAGAATCCCCCACCAAAGCCAAAACTATTTCCCGCTTTTTGGGGAAAGGTTTTATTGTGGAGTCATCCTACGGGCACGTGCGCGATTTACCGTCTTCCAAACTGGGAGTGGATACGGAAAATAATTTTGAGCCCAAATACTTGGTCCCGGTCAGAGCCAAGCCGCTGGTTAAAAAACTTAAGGAGCTGGCTGGCAAAGCCGGGAAAATAATACTGGCGACTGACGAAGACCGCGAGGGCGAATCCATCGCCTGGCATTTGGTCCAGGCTCTCGGTCTGAACGAACCAAGCATCGCCCGTCCCGCTTCGCGGAAGAAGAAAGGAAAAGATTCATCCGCCGTCGCAGACAAAGCAGGAAAATTAAAAACCGTAGAACGGATAGTTTTTCATGAAATAACCAAGACGGCCATTGAAAAAGCTCTGGCGAATCCCCGCGAGATAGATCAGAGCCTGGTGGATGCCCAGCAGGCCCGCCGGGTATTAGACCGGCTGGTGGGCTATAAACTTTCACCGTTTTTATGGAAGAAATTTTTCCGGGGCCTTTCGGCCGGGCGCGTCCAATCCGTGGCAGTGCGGTTGATTGTAGAGCGCGAACGGGAAATACAAGCATTCACCCCGGAGGAATATTGGACCATCGGCGCCGAGCTAAACAAAATCGACCAATCCGACACAGCTTCTTTCGTAGCCTCCCTCGCTAAAAAAGGAGATAAGGCTCTGGATAAATTCGCGCTGAAATCTAAGGATGACACCGACCTTATTTTGTCTGACCTTAAAGAGGCAAGCTGGGTGGTTGAAAATGTAGAAAAAAAATCGGTCAATAAAAATCCCCTACCGCCGTTTACCACCTCTACCCTCCAGCAAGCCGCCTTCCAAAGATTGGGCTATTCGGCCAAGCAGACCATGCGTCTCGCCCAGCAACTCTATGAAGGAATTGATTTGGACGAAGGAGCCGTCGGACTTATCACCTATATGCGTACCGATTCGGTCAATCTCTCCGCCGATTCCTTGCAGGCCGCGCAGGAATTTTTACATAAAGAAATCGGCGAAAAATATGCCCTGCCTGAGCCGCGCCGCTTTAAGACATCATCCAAGGGAGCGCAGGAAGCTCACGAAGCCATCCGCCCCACCAATCCGTCTTACACCCCGGACTCCGTAAAAAAATTTCTGGATGCGCGCCAATTCAAACTCTATGATCTCATTTGGCGCCGGTTTCTGGCCTGCCAAATGCCCGCCGCGTCTTTAGACAGCGTCGCGATAGATATAAAAGCCGACGGCCAAAAAGAAAATTATATTTTCCGGGCCAACGGCCAAAGACTGCGCTTTGACGGCTTTTTAAAAATTTATCAGATGAAAGTAGCGGAAAATGAATTGCCGGATTTAGCTCCGCAAGAAAATCTAAAACTAGAAAAACTCCTGCCCGAACAACATTTCACCGAGCCGCCGCCGCGCTTTTCCGAAGCCTCTCTCGTCAAAATACTGGAAAAAAACGGCATCGGCCGGCCATCCACCTACGCTCCGATTATCTCCACCATCCAGGACCGCGGCTATGTACAAAAAAACGAGAGCCGCCGCCTGGCGCCCACGGAAATAGGGTTTAAGGTAAACGATATGCTGGTGGAAAATTTTCCGAAAGTCGTGGATACGCAATTTACCGCCAAAATGGAAAGCGAGCTGGACGAGGTGGCCGACGGCCAAATGAAGTGGCAGGATGTCATCAAAGAATTTTACGGGCCTTTCGCCCAAAATTTGGAAGAGAAATACGAATCGGTTAAAAAAGAAGATATGATTGAGACCACCAATGAAGTTTGTGAAAAATGCGGCAAGCCGATGATTATCCGCATGGGGCGGTTCGGCAAGTTTATGGCGTGCTCCGGCTTCCCCGACTGCAAAAATACCAAAGCCATAAAACAGGAAAAGCAGACCATCGGTATGAAATGCCCCAAGTGCCTGGAGGGAGATATTATCATCAAGCGTACCCGCCGCGGCAAAGTATTTTTCGGATGTTCAAAATATCCGGCTTGCGACCACGCGTCCTGGACCGACCCCCGCAACCCGGAGCCGGACAAAAAAGTTAAGAAGGAAGAAAACAACCCCGACTAATAGGGGTTGTTTTCTTAAATTGAAAATTTGCCGATTTAGATATAAAATAGGGCACACACAATGAGCTTTAATATTTTACTTGAAAAACTGAAGGAACAGAACCGCCCGGCGGAGGATTTGGAATTGATTAAAAAAGCTTATGATTTTGCCGCGCGGGCTCATGAGGGTCAGAAAAGAAAATCCGGCGAACCCTTCATCAACCACCCTCTTTCCACGGCGGTTAAACTCACCGAAATGCGGCTGGATTCCAAAACCATCGCCGCCGCCCTCCTGCATGATACCATTGAGGATCACCCCGAATTTGAAACAGAGCTTAAAAAAATTTTTGGCGAGGAAATTGCTTTTTTAGTGGACGGAGTCACCAAACTCAACAAAATAAAATATAAGGGTAGTCAGCGCACGGCTGAGAGCCTGCGTAAGATGTTTCTCGCCATCGGCGAAGACATCCGCATTGTCTTGCTCAAACTGGTGGACCGGACTCACAATATGGAAACCCTGCAATATCTGCCCGCCGATAAGCAAAAAAGGATAGCCACGGAGACTCTGGAAATCTACGCGCCGCTTGCCTACCGCCTCGGTATGAAAAAACTTTCGGGACAGCTGGAGGACCTCGCTTTTCCCTATGTCCTGCCCGAAAGATATGAATGGCTTTCCAAAATCACGTCTGATAAATTTCCGGAGTGGACAAAATATATGGAAAAAATAAAGCCGGTTTTGATTATGGAGCTCGCGCGAGACGAGGTTAAATTTGCCAGCATAACCTCGCGGATAAAACACCTGTACAGCCTTTACAAAAAACTTCTCAAATATGACTTGGACATTTCCAAAATAACCGATATCGTGGCTCTCCGAGTTATTGTCTACACTCTGGAGGATTGCTATGCCGCGCTGGGGGTGGTGCATAAACTTTGGCGGCCGGTGCCGGGAAAAATCAGGGATTACATAGCCCTGCCCAAGCCAAACGGTTATAAATCCCTGCATACCACGGTTTTCGGACCGGAAGATAATATGTTTGAGGTTCAGATAAGGACGGTGGAGATGCATCAGGAAGCCGAGTACGGTATCGCCGCCCATTGGGCCTACACCGAATTCAAGAAGGAAAGGCCCAAAGATTACGCGGAGAGACAGGCTTCTTTCCTCAACCAAAAAAGATTCGCTTGGCTGGACCAGATAAGAGAGTGGCAAAAAGACGTAGAGAGCCCCGATGAGTTTCTGGAAGCCCTGAAGATAGATTTTTTTAAAGCCCGTATCTTTGTGCTCTCCCCCAAAGGAGATGTCATAGACTTGCCCGAAGGAGCCACCCCGATTGATTTTGCTTATCACATCCATACCGATCTTGGCAGTTCCGCCACCGGTTCTAAAGTCAACGGCAAAATGGTGTCCCTGGATCATCAGTTAAAAACCGGGGATGTAGTAGAAATCCTTATCCAAAAAGGCAAAAAACCAAGTATCGATTGGCTGAAGTTCGTCAAAAGTACCCAAGCCCGCAAAAAAATTTCTTCTGTCTTAAAAAAACTTACCGAGTCCAAAAAATTTGAGAAAAAAGGGGGAGAGATGGTGGAGATACGGCTAACCGCCAAGGATCGTTTCGGTCTCCTGCATGATGTGACCTACGTCTTTACCAAACAGAAAATAAATATGAAAAATGTTACTACCGACAATAAAAGTAAATCTTACCCCGCGATAATAATACAGACCGTTCTCAAAAACCGCGGGGAACTGGAAAAAATAATGGTGCGGCTAAAAGAAGTCAAGGGAGTGATGGAGGTGAGTTATAAATTGTTATAGAAATCGACATCTTTAAATCTTAAAATATTTGCTCGCCAACTTATTCTCTCGCTTCACGGGTTGCGGTGTGGACAAATAATATTCGCTCGTCGGCGGGAGCCCCTCGGTGTTCTCCACTTATAAGAATGTTTATTGTTGTCATTGCGAGCGTAGGCGAAGCAATCTCTATCATCTTACATAAAGATAATGGAGCCCCCGTTTCCCTTCCTCCTCGCTTCATTTATTTGTTACCCACACCTCCACAAGTTCTCTCAAGAACAAATTGGCTCGCTTTTGTCATGAATATGAGAATAAAAAAACAGCCCGAAAGCTGCTGTTAAAATCCTAGCGATTTTTCTTAGGAGAATCGAAGAATTGTTCTTCTATTCGGCCTTTTTTGCCGTTTTGTTTATCAGAGTGATCATGTCTATCACATCTACTTTTTGAGCTTCGCCTGCACCCAGAAGATATTCACGCATATAAGTATTTGTAAATATTCCACATTCAAGATCTACATATCCTTCGTAAAGCCTTTTAATTTGAGCTACTAGTAGATTCCCATCATCTTTGAATATCAACACGTCTCCTACGGCAAATGTCCATTCTTTTTCTTCAGCCATCTGAAACCTCCGTTGTGGAAAAATATTTTATTTTTTATCCAGATTTGTTCTAACTATAGTCTACGCCTGCCTGATAAGTTTGTCAAGCAGAGCTCGGAGTTCTTCGTCAGAGTAAAATTCCATGACGATTTTTCCTCTCTCACCCATTTTCTGTAAAGAAACTTTAGTGCCCAGTCTCTCTTGCAATTGGTTCTGCCACTGGCGCATTTCGGGATCCTGCGATTGCGAGGCGCGCTTGCGGGGAGTCAGTGTCCGGCCGGAGACTTGGCGCGCTTTGTTTTCAGCCTCCCGCACCGTCAGCCGGTCAAATAAAATCGCGTTGTATACATCGTGCTGTTTGGTAAGGTCCTCCCCCGCCATCAAAATCGCCCGGGCATGCCCCTCGGTTATCTGGCCTTCATGCAAAGCGGTCTGTATATCGGGCGGCAAAGTTAAAAGACGGAGAGTGTTGGCCACCATCTCGCGCGATTTGCCGATGCGGTCGGCCACCTCTCTTTGCACCAGATTAAAATTATCTATCAGCTGCTTAAAAGCTTTGGCCCGCTCCAGCGCGTTTAAATCCTCGCGTTGGACGTTTTCTATCAAAGCCAGCTCCAGTTTTATCCGGTCATCCGGCATCCCTCGCCGTATTATGGCCGGCATCTGGGAAAGCCCTGCCAGCTGCGACGCGCGCCATCTCCGCTCCCCCGCTATCAGCTGGTATTTTACCTCCAACCCAGTCGGCGTTTCAAATTCTCTTTTGGTAACCAAAATCGGTTGCAGCACGCCGTGCTCGCGGATGGAGGAGGCTAAATCTTTCAAGGCCTCCGCGGCAAATTCGCGCCTGGGTTGAAAAGGATTGGCTTCTATCTTTTCTATCTCAATCCAAAAAATGGAGTCACCGCGACGGGGGGTAAAATTATCCTGATAAGTGCGTCCGGTGGCCGATTCAGACGCTACTTGAGCTACGGGCTGGACCGTCACGGACGCAGCCGCTACCGGAACAACCTGTTCCGACTGGACAGGTTTTTCTTCCGGCATATCGTCCGGCTGGCGATCTGGTATTAAAGATTCCAAACCGCGTCCCAAAGAGTCGCTCATTGTTGTTAAATTTATATTTTTCTTAAACCTTCCAGTCCCAAAACTTCCTGGGCCAATTGGCGATAAGCTTTGGCGCCATGTGAGTAAGGATCATATTGTAAAATTGTTTTGCCGAAAGAAGGAGCTTCGGCCAAACTGACGTTGCGCGGGATAACGGCGTCAAAAACATAGCCGGGAAATTTTCTTCTGATTTCTTTCTCCACCGCCCGATGCAGGCGGGATTTGCGGTCATACATGGTTAATAGCGCTCCCATAATGCCGACTTTGGTCTTTAGATTGGAGTTTATCAGCTGGATTGTCTGCAGAAGATCCACCAAACCTTCCAGCGCGTAATATTCGCATTGTACCGGTATAATGATTTTGTGAGAAGCAACCAGGGCGTTGATGGTCAGCAGACTCAAGCTCGGCGGGGAATCAATGATTATAAAATCATACTTGCGGCGCACCGGCTCCAAAACTTCTTTTAGTTTATACTCCCGATGGCGCATGTCAACCAGCTCTATGGCCGCGCCCGAGAGCGACGGAGACGACGGCAAGATATGCACCGAGAAAATGGGGGTTCGCTGGATGACATCATCGGCCAGAGCCTTACCGATGAGGGCGTGATAGATGTTTTTGTTTATTTTTCGGGGATTCAAACCCATACCCGAGGTGGTATTGGCTTGCGGATCAAGGTCCACCAAAAGCACCCGTTTGCCGAGAGCAGCTAAAAAAGTACTAAGATTAATTGCCGATGTACTCTTTCCGACACCGCCTTTTTGATTGCATAAGGTTATTATCCGCGTCATTGTCTTTTAATAATAAACTACTTAGGTTAAAGTTACAATTTTTTTAATCTCCTTTGAAAATCCTAACGCTAAAATGTTACAACTAAAACGCTATAGCGTTTTAGTTGTAACATTTAGCCAAGAGAAAAACGTTTTCTCAGGTGCAGTTCGTTATCAACCTTAGTCGCTTCAATAAAACGTACATAACGCCGGGCGTTATAAAATTCAATAATAAAATCAATTTCGTTCCTACATTCATACGGGTGAACAAAAACACTCTTTTGCAGTTCCTTTAATCCCATTTGTCTAAGCTGTCTACGGAGCGAATCTCTAAGATTTTTATACTGCTCCGGGATGTCAAACATAATAACCCTCCATTTCTTATCCCATTCTTTAGGTTTTTTAATTCTCATATCATCTACTTTATATCGCAAAGAAACCTTTTGACCCTCTTGGGTAAGAATAATAGAAATTGAGCCATCTCGATTCTCCTTATAATCAATAAGTTGTGACCGATAAAGCTGGTGGATAGCCCGATATAGTTTTCTTCTTTCTATTTTTTTCCATTCCAAAGGAATTTTGTTTAAAATTCTCGCATAATAAGCTGGTGATCTGGCTAAACTAAGAGCTATGCCTCCGGATAACAGAAGAAGCGCTTTTTGAGCAGTTGGTCCTACTTGTCTCATATTTTTACTTTATTATAAGCCATTCTATAATATAAATAGTAAAAGTACCATATTAACAGCGATAGCGTTGAAAGCGTAACATTTGATTTAAAATAAGGTTGAGAGTATCATGGCTTTACTATTTCAAGTATAAAGGGGGGCGAGTGGCGGAACGGTATACGCGTAGGTCTCAAAAACCTATGGGAGCAATCCCGTGTGGGTTCAAATCCCTCCTCGCCCATTCTATTTAGGAAAAACATTGGCTCGAACCGCATTTTAATTTTGGGGGAAGAAAATTTTTTCATTCATTTGTTGCAGAAATTCTCTAGAATTTCTGTTTTTTATTATTTGGGTTGGACAATTTATAGCTTTTATGTTAGGGTAAATCGTTATCAAAAATCGTAGTAGATAACATAGCACATTTCAAAATTGAACAGAGAGGGGGTATACCATGAGTCAGATCGATATAGTCGTTCCAGATGGTTCCATGCAGGAGGTCATTGTTGGCCTTTTTGCTAAAGCAGGGTTGCCAGTGGTGATAGAAAAAAGGCGAACAAAGGAAGGTAAAGTTGAGGTTGATTGGATTAAGCGTGTTGCCTTTCAGAGGCCGCAGGAAATCCCGAATTATCTCAAGAGTGGTCATTTCGATGTCGCCATTGTAGGCGAGGATTGGATTGCTAACTGGGGTTATGAATTTCCTGTTTTGCTCAAACTGCCCATTGGACGCAGTAGCAACAAACCCGTTAAGATTGTCTTGGCAGTGAATCAAGCCAGTGATTTTCGGCGGGTAGAAGAACTGCCCCAAAGTTGCGAAGTTGCCACCGAGTATGTCCAGTTGGTCCAAAGATTCTTCATTGGTTTGGGAAGGGATGACATCAAAGTTGTTCCGTCCTTCGGCAACACCGAACACAAGATCGGATTTGGGGCAACGGCAATCGTTGATGTGACAGAGAGCGGCGATTCTCTGAAAGAAAACCAACTCGAGATCATCTGCGAAATAATGGAGTCCAATACTGTTGTCGTAGCAAACCCCGAATCGCTCGCCGATGAATCTAAGTGGCCATACATCGATTGTTTTATCCGGCTCATCAATGGTGCATTTCAGGCTTCGAAGCGTGTAATGCTCGTAGCTAATGTGCCCGAAAATGTTCTGGACGAGACGAGCCGCATCATCGGAGGACTTAAGGGGCCTTCCTGTTCTCCGCTTGTTGGCGTGAAGGGGTGGTTCGCTCTCCAATCTGTTGTGGATCGAGAAGACGAGCAAAAGATAATCTTTGAGCTTTTGCAGATTGGGGTTACCGACATCCTCGTCAATCGAGATATTCCGCTAATAATGTCGTAGGCAGACTTAGTGTTTGCACAATGGTGGGCAAGAGAATTTCATTCTTGCCCACTTTTTTCTTTTTATAAAAGTGCTAAAGAATTTGCCGCCAAACCCCAGTAGCAGAAACTTCGTTTCGCTACGGGGCGCAGGAAAAACTTGCCTGCCCGTCAGAAGCTTTAGCGTAGGAGGGAAATTGTCAGCGGTGCGGTTCCACTCCTTCACCAGAGGCTTCGGCGGGAAGGCGCCGCCTTTCCGAATTTTCGCAGGGGGGGCTTCCCTGCCTTGCCGGCAGGCAGGCTCACCCGCCGCAGACGGCGAAATGCGCTGTGCCCCGTAATCTTTGCTTTACTACTGTGGTTCGGACTAATTCAAGAATACTGCTCCAACATAAAAACATCCCTCTAGAGTGGGATGTTTTTATATAGCTCTATTTTTTCCAAAATTTTTTCTTCAGAAATTGCAGAAGCCAGGAGGACAAGATACCGACCGCCACTCCGCCGATTATATCCAGCGGCCAGTGGACTCCGGCGGCAATTCGCCCTATACCCACCGCTAAGCCTGCCAAAAAGAAAACTATACTTGTCCGGGGGTAGTAAAAAGCCACCGTCGTGGCGACCGCAAAAGCAAGAGTGGCGTGACCGGAGGGAAAAGATTTACCGGCGGAGTGATTGAGCAGCTGATTGATTCCCGCCAAGACCTCAAACGGCCGCAT
>CAYHON010000010.1:0-25060 GCA_964358425.1 uncultured Candidatus Saccharibacteria bacterium
GGTAAGGGCCGTAATTATTAGAACAGTGGGTCACCACTACCGGCAATTTCCATGTGTAATAGTAAGAGCGGCAGAGCAAGTCTCCGCCAGCCTTAGTGGCAGAATAAGGAACGTTTGGCGCAAAGGGGGTGTGCTCGGAGAATTTTTTTTTAGAACCCAGCGACCAGGTGCCATAGACTTCGTCAGTGGACACCTGAACAAATTTTTTAATCCGAGGACTGTTTTTAACCACCTCCAACAGATTAAAAACCCCGGTTATGTTGGTATCAATAAATTCCTTGGCCCCGATATGAATACTGCGGTCTACATGGGTCTCGGCCGCAAAATTTATTATATATTCCGGCTTGAAACCTGAACAAATCCGTTCTAATTTCTTTCTGTCCGCGATATTCCCCCGAACAAATCTGTATCGGCTATCATTTTCTATATCCCGCAGGTTATCAAGATTGCCGGAATAAGTCAGGGCATCATAGTTAAGTACTTTAACCGACGGTATTTTATTCAAAATATATCTAATAAAATTAGAGCCGATGAAGCCGGCCCCTCCGCATACCAATATCCTTTTTTCACGATTAGGCATGGATTGAATCTACAACTATTTTAGCCTTGGGTCAACACTCTTTAGCCGGGGTTTTATAGACAATCCTGCGCCGGTCAGTCCCAGATTTTTTTTAAACCACTCCAGACCCAACATACCCAAAAAACAATAATAAATCCCAAGATATATAAACCCCATTTTACCAAATGGTACCAATGAGCGGTCAAAGATGATTTACCAATCCGTTTGCGAAAAGTGATGGGTATTTCCGTAGATTTTATTTTATGGGCGGTAGCCAAAAGAATAATCTCCGTAGGAAATAAAGCGCCTCGCTCTCGCCATAGCGGCATAAATCTTTCCGCGATTTCTCTATGCATTAATTTATAATGACATCCTATATCCGTCACGGGATGAGTAGTCTTAAACAAAATTTCAATAATATTACCCTCCAACACATTAGCCAATCTCCTTAATTCCCCCATAGCCGCGCCCTCCATAATATTTTTTTTGTTGGTTCTGGTTCCAAAAACAATCTGATAATCGGCCGCTACCTCAAGAAAATTTTTTAAATCAGCAGATGAATCAGTTCCATCTGGTTCAGCTAAAACAATATAATCTCCCCCTGCTTCCTGGATACCCCTCTGAAATGAATAACCCACCCCCTGCCTCTCCTCATGCACCAGCCTAGCCATGGTTTTTCTGACCTCCTCGTCCGTCCCCCTTTCGGCGTTATTGTTTACTACGATTATTTCATCCACCAGGCCAGTAGCGAAAAAGTCTTCAATAGCCTGGCGGATTGAATCTTTCTCGCGGTATGTTCCAAAAACCACCGAAACTTTCTTGCCGTTCCACATAAAATTATCTTATCTCAAAAAAATAACCCAAAGGAAATTTCTGTCGCAGAGAAGGCTTTAATT
This sequence comes from uncultured Candidatus Saccharibacteria bacterium, assembly GCA_964358425.1. GTDB lineage: Bacteria > Patescibacteriota > Minisyncoccia > Sungbacterales > HO2-52-23 > CAYHON01. Next base: position 1,456 of record CAYHON010000010.1, read on the forward strand.
TAAGCACTAAATAATCCAGCAGATAATAAGGTGGCAACAGGACCACTCTAAAAACAATCGGCAGATAATTCATTAGATTGTTATAATTCACTGCAAAGGGTCCCCATCCCACTTCCTCGGTGTGTGTGTCTGGGAAACCAGCTTCTTTAAAAATTATCTCCAAGGATTCTTTAGTATAGCGGAAATAATCATGGGGGTCGGGATGCACTCCGACTAAAAAAGGCACAAATCCCCATACCCAGCCGTTTTTTTTCAGCACCCGGTGACATTCCGCCAAAAGATGCTGGTAGTTATAGATATGTTCCAAGATGTTGAATAAAAGTATTTTATCTATACTGGCATCAGCGTAAGGGAGTTTGTCTTTTTCAACATCTATCCTTAACCCCCCTTCCGGACCAACTAGATCTATACCTATAAATTCCAAATTTCTACCCTTTTGGAAAAATCTTAAATAGCTTGGATTACTACCCCCTCCTATGTCCAGGACATTGCCGTCCAAAACACGACCCCATAATTTAAGGTTCATCATAATTCTTAACAAACTTTTACCATTCCGGATTTCTTTGATGAAAATAAGAGATTTATTAAAAGTGTTCATTTTGCGAGATTTATTTCCCAGTCTTTTTAAAGGTAATAGTGGTATTTATAGCAAAACTGCCAATAGCTAAAATTCCCGTTGTTATAAATTGGGCCGCTAAATACCAGATATGTAGGGCGCTTACCCAAAAATACATCATAATTGAATTAAGTAGTAATCCTATTAAAGCAACTGCCAGATATATTAAAAACTGTTTTCTTATTTTCTTTAAATCTTGGTCTTGAAAAGTCCAAAACTTTTGCAAGGTAAAACTAGTAAAAAAAGAACTTATATAAGCCAAAATAGCGGATGTTAAATACCATATCCCCAACAGATCCGTCAGTACAAAAAGCAAGATAAAATCTATCGCCGCAGCCGTGCTTCCGGATATAACATATTTTACTCCCAGTTTATGCCTGTATAGCCGGCTGTGCAGACGGGGAAAACGTGAAAGTATTTTATCGGCTATTAATCTGGCCTCTCTACACACTAACTTAATAAGGCGCATATTGATTTTATAGTGCTATCCAAACTATGTTTATTTATGACTAAGGATCTAAGTAAGTTGTTCGGTCTTGATTCTAACGCCAACTCCAGTATTTTCTCGGATATATTTTTAGGGGTCTTCTCCGACAAAAAATATTTATCTGGCAACACCTCCCTAAACGCTTCATTGGTAGTTATCACCGTAAGTCCGCAGGACATCGCCTCCAGTATCGCTTTGTCAATAGATCCGGTTGAAGAGGTAGATATAAAAATGTCATATTGATTATACACCAGTGGCATATTTAAATAAGAAATAGGCCCCATAAAATTTATCACCCCTTGCAGGCCTAATTTATGCACCAATCTTTGCAGGTTAGAAACATATTTTTGATCTTTGGGAGCTACCGGGGCACCCACGATAGAATAATTGAAACCAATACCCCTTTCTTTGAGGTCAGAACAGGCCTGAATAATAGTTTCGTAATCTTTAGACGGAGAAAGACGCCCTACCGTGATAATTTTAATATTACTGTTTTTCGTTCTTTGGTCTGCCCCGGGCTTAAAAAATTCAGTATCTATGGCATGCCCCGTATACATAACTTTTTTGGATGGCAGGCGAAAGCTTAAACGGGATGCCGTAAAAATAATATTTACCAGTTTTTCGGCCAACTGTAACTTCCAAGTAACGCTTTTGTGCGTATACCATAAGGAGCTTTTGGATTTTCCGAACAATACCCAAGGTACCGCAGCTAAAACAAATTCCGGAGCCATATGAAAAAAAATTGCGTCAGCTTTATCGTAATTTTTAAATAGTAGTTTCCAAAAATTAAAAATACGATATATTTTGTTTCTTCTTTTTTCTTTTCCCAGAGAAAAAATCTGGACATTGATCGGCAAATCTATCTGGCCAACATAGCCAGCAATGACTTTTATTTCTGTCGCATGTTTGGCAAATTCTTCAACCCAGCGGTGAAAGAAACCCAAATTATCATCTATTTTATCTATTTTTTGGGTAACAATTAATAATTTCATGAAATCAATCAACTTATTTTTTAACCAGGTAATTCCCCATAATCAAAGCATCCAGCCCGGTAGCAAAGAAACATTTAAGGGCGTCTTTGGGGGTATTTACTATAGGTTCCCCCTGGTCATTAAAAGAAGTGTTCATAAGAATCGGAACTCCTTTTATTTTTTTAAATTCTTCCAATAATCCATAGCACTTGGGATTCTGATACTTATTTATGGTCTGTATCCTAGAACTCCCATCAATGTGGGTAATCGCCGGTAATTTTTTACGATAGTTATCTTTTACATAAAATGTCAAAAGCATAAAGGGGCTGGGTTTTTTATTACCAAAATACTCGCGAGCCTCTTCTTCCATAACTACCGGAGCAAAAGGTCGCCACACCTCTCGGTGTTTTACCATATTATTTACTCGGTCATTTATTCCCAGAATAGTTGGATCAGCCAAGATGGAGCGGTTACAAAGAGCCCGCGGACCAAGCTCTGCCCTACCTTGCAGCCAACCCACTATCTTGCCTTCGGCTAGTAATTTGGCCACATTTTTTTCAATATCTTTATGGTAAGAAAAAAGAACTTTAGCACCCCGCAATAAAACTTCAATTTCTTTATCAGTAAAAGCTGGACCCCAGTAGGCGGTGTTCATTTTAAAGTTTATTGTCCGATCAAATCGGGAAGCCGCCTCCAACGCCGCTCCCAGCGCAGACCCCCCATCGTTAGCCGCGGGTTGGATAAATATATCATCACAATAATTCTGGTCCAAAATAAGACTGTTGGTGTTGCAATTTAAAGTTACCCCTCCGGCTAAACAAAATTTTCTTATTTTACTGTAACCGTAGGCCTCTTTGGTAAGATTAAGAATTGAATCCTCCAACGCTTTTTGTAGACTGGCGGCCAAATTTTTATGCTCTTGTGTGATCGGCCCCTTAGGATCTTTTCTTTCCAAAGAACCATATAACTCGGTTATTTTGTGCCGGTTTATACAGTAATCCTTATGACTGGTAATGTTTAATATACCCGAAAAATCATAGACAGGCTGTCCATAGCTAGCCAAACCCATAGTTTTACCCTCCCCATGCACCCCGAGATTTAGAAAATTGGTAACCCGAGTATAAACAAGACCTATCGAATTTTTTTTACCACTGCCGCCGAATTTGTTTAACTTGATATCCCAAATTCTTTTTATTTTATTATTTTGACCAACAAAAAAAGAAAAAGTTTCAGTTTCTCCGGAGGCGTCAACTACCAAAATATTAGCTTCATTAAAGCCTGAGCACCGATAAGAACTTGCGGCATGCGCAAGATGGTGAGAAATAGACACTATTTTTGCCCGAGGAAATTCCTTCTTGGCCATTTTTTTATAAAACCAAAAAAATCCCAGATTAAGAATGTTCTGTACCAGACCTTGGAAACTTAAATTACGGGGAAAGTTAAGGAGAGATTGATAGGGATCATAGGATATGGCGATAATATCAATATCTTCTTTTTTTAAATTACCTTCGGTTAAACAATACGCTACTGCATGATGGGGATATCCTTTAGAGTGTCTTAGACGATTAAACCGCTCTTCTTCGGCAGAGGCAATCAATTTACCATCTTTAACCAAAGCGGCCGCGCTATCATGAGTCCAGGCTAACATACCCGGGAATTGATTTATACCTAAAACATTCATGTTTTTTTAATTAGACATCTTTCCATAATATCTCGGTAAGAATGTAAATACGCCTCCTGGCTTATTTTCTTCCATTCAAACCTCACGTTATTTTCCTTGATTTCATTTCGCAGAGACGTATTTTTATATATTTTAGTCAAAGATTCTATAAAACATTTAACGTCATTAACAGGCGTTATAATAGCATTTTTATGGTCTTTTACAAACTCTTGAGCCAGCCCCACGTCAGTCATGATTATCGGCAAGCCGGCGGCTACCGCCTCCACCACCACCCTCCCCCAGCCTTCATAATTGGAAGACATTAAAAATAAATCAAAAGATTTATAAAAAGACGGCAAGTTTTCCCGCCAAGGCTCTATAATAACGTTATTTTTTAGCCCTCCTTTTTTGATTTTTGAAATATAGTAATTCTTATCCGGACCATCGCCCACTAAAACCAATAAAGCTTGCGGACACACTTTTATAAAATCTTTCATCACTTCCAACAGCATGGAAAAATTTTTCTCTTTGTCCACGAAGCGTCCCACCGAAATCATTTTAAAAGAAAAATTTTTAAACCTTTCCTCGATTTTAGGGTCGGGGTTGACGCTCAAAAATTTTTTTACATCAGTAAAAATCGGCAATACTTCAATCCTTAAACCGCGGTTATTAAACTTTAATTCTACGGATTTCTTTATCCTTTCTGATACCACCCGCAGGCAGTTGGCCCGAGGAATCAAAAACAAAGCCAGCCAGAAACGTATTCTCTCTTTCCAAGAACCTCTCTTATACCAGGGGCTGAGAATATCGGTATGGATTTGTATTTGCAGGGGTATCTTAAACTTCTTGGCTCGCAACCAGCCAATCAACCCTATTTCATCCGGTGCCTGGATAGTGACTATATCGAAAGGAATCTCCGAACACAACTTACCTGCCAAGACAAAGGCGGTCAGCCAGCGGATAAAAAAGTTGTTATGCACGGCCGAGTATACGCACAAATTACCCTCCATAAAAGGCTCCTTCTTCCGGCGAGAAAGCACTATCAAATGTAGCTCCATGATTCCGGCGTATTTTTGCATGCGCGGATAAACTTCCGTATCTTTATCCAAAATTCTTTCATCAGTACTAAACATCAAAACTTTCATAAGTCTTTCATTATTTTAATGGTTTCCATCAGCATTTTTTCTTTGTTGAAAAATTTCAATTTATCAGTAGCTTGCCTGCTCAAAGATTTTCTTACCTCGTCATTATTTATCAATTTCTGAACAGCATTCTTAAATCCAGAATAATCATTATATTCAATCAAAATTCCGTTTGTTCCCGAATCTATTACCTCCACATTGCCACCCACCTTAGTAGTTATAACCGGCAGGCCGCAGCCCATAGCTTCTAAAATAGTATGAGCCAGCCCCTCATACCCGGTATTAAGCACAAATATGTCGGAGGCAGCTAAATATTTTATAACTTCTCCTTTAGCCAGCTTCCCCGTCAGGATAACCCGGTTTTCCAGACCGAGTTTCTTAATCTTTAAATCTAACCGTCGATGTTCCGGACCGGAACCTATTATAAATAATCTTAAGTCCTTAATTTCTTTTCCAAGATCGGCCACAAGGTCGATGAGCAATTCAAAACCCTTCCAGGGAACCAGCCGGCCGACTGAAACCAAAACTGTCCCGGATAAATCCAGCTTTTTTCTAGCTGTGTCTCTAGAAATCACCTCACCATCCGGCTCAAAAGAATTATAAACTACATTTATTTTGTCGTCTTTTATACCCCATTTTGTAACAACTCCCTTCAGGTAAGAGCTGGGGACTATTAAAGCTCGAGCTCCAGTAGCGACCCCTTTTTCTATCTTTCTTAAAATCTCTACCTTCCAACCATATTTTTTATCAAGGAAATCATCCAGCGGATCTTTGATTCCAAATCTTTGTTGACCCTGTTCCCAGGCATAGTCCCCCACTATTTTAATAAGAAATTTTTTGCGTAAAATTTTGGCGGCGAGCCACGCCGGCAACCCGGCACTGACCGGATCCTGGGCAAAAATAATATCCGCCTTCCGTCCCAGCCACAAACATTTTAAAAAAAATAAAAAATGACGGATTAATTTCGGATATTTTCTTATTTCCCCGAAGCTTAAAATCCTGATATCTAAGCCATATTTAGGCATATCATCGAGCAGGGTCTTGCTATAGGTAGCCGGTCCTCCAATGTCCGGCGGGAATAATCCGGTAACTATCAACACCCCCAGCATATTTTTTTTATGGACTGTTTTTTTAAAGGTGACTTCAAAAGATTCGGCGATACCTTTCCAAGAAAAAAGTTTTTCTACAAATTTTTTACCGTTATCCGCCAATTTTTCTGCCAAATCACCATCGTCCAATAAAACTTTTATTTTTTCAGCCAACGCCTTGGGTTTTTCGGGTTCCACCAGCAGACCAGTCTCATTATCCTTGATAATATCCAAAATACCTCCGACCGACGTTCCAATAGCCGGCAGGCCGGCGGCCATAGCCTCCACAAAGGAATTACCCATCCCTTCCGTCCGCGAAGCTCTTACAAAAATATCGGCCTGGGCTAAGTATTTAGGGACATCGTCATGAGCAACTTCACCAAAAAACTTTACATTATTTTGTAACTTATAACTTTCAACTAATAACTTATAACTATTCATTTTTGGCCCATCCCCAACAATCCAGCACTGTATATCCGGATATTTTTCTTTCACTTCAGCCACGGCCTCAATCAAAGTATCCACCCCGTTTTTTCGCACCAACCTTGATGTGGTAATGATAATTTTATTTTCCCCAATTTTTAGCTTTTCGCTTTTCGCTTTAAACTTATCAATATCCACCCCATTGGGAATTACCTCCAACGGCCCCCGGTATCCGTATTCCTTGACCACCTGTCCCAAGTAATTGGAGATAACCGTAACCGTGTCGGCCTGAGACAGTATAAATTTTAAAGCATGCGCTATCAAACCTCCCCGCCCCTTACGCAGCCTATCTTTGCCGTATCCATATTGCACCGTAAGGATAAAGTAAGACTTGGGGTAAAAAAACTTTAGCAAAGCCGCGGCCAGCGACCCAGTGGAAATGTCCATTCCCCATAAAACCCCTCCCCTTTTAAGATATTTCCTGGCTTTAAGAAAACCGAAAAACGGAAATAAAAACTTATCTATTCCTAAACCCAGACCAAGACGGAAAACCTGACCTTCATCCATTTTCTCCTTTACGGCTAAGTCTTTTTTAAGTTTAGCCGTGAAAATTAAAAAATCGAACTGGTGTTTTAGCCGTCCGGTTATTTCCTTTATAGCTATTTCCGCCCCCCCAACCAAAGGCAGATAGGCGGTGGTAAAAACTAATATTTTTGGTTTAGACATTCGGCGCTCTTTTTAAGAAAATAAAACAGAGGGCGGAAATAAGGCTTAAAACAACGGCGCCGATAATAAAAGATTGGCGGGAGAAAAAATTGTCTATATTTTCTGATCCGGCCATCGTAGCCAAATTATTGGTTTCTTTATTTCCGGCAATTGAGACAGGCGGGGCGGTTTCTTTAATGTCCGCGATATTTACTATCTCATCTTTTTTTCCGCCATCCTCCTGGCTATTTTTATTCTGTGCATTCTGTCCAGGAGTTATCGCAACTACCACAGGACTTTCTTCTGCGGATATCTTAACCGTATCCTTAAACTCATACACTTGACTGGAATCTATCTGGAGTAGCTTAACCGGATATTTTTCTCCCTGCAAAACAAGTCCGGTGGTACGGTTCATTAACGAAATATCGGACTTGCCGGCGATTATGGTTTTGACGGGCAGAAAGAATCGTTTCCTTCCCCCATCCTCCAAAATCCATCCTCCGATGTCTATTTCAAGGGAGGACGGGTTAGATAGAGAAATATAGCCTTCTTCTCCTCTTAAAACGCTTTTTATGAGTACCTGGTTTGGGGCGATATTGGCTACCAGATAATCCGAAGCCAGGTATTCTCCCGATGACACATGCAAGCCCACCGTGTACCTGCCTGGAGTTTTAAATATATGCTCTACGATCCTACCCTCCCAAGTCTCTCCGTCGCCGAAATTCCACCAAAAACGGGCATTTATCAGGGGTTCGTCCTTCAGACCCCAAGCGCTACCCGCAAACCCCACAACCCCTCCCGCCACATTATTTTTATCCTCCCCGGCATAAGTCTTAATCCGGGGTATCTGAATAGCCGATAGGGGGACAACATAAGCTGGCTGGCTAAACGAAGATGAGGAGGTTTGGTTTGAAGCATCGCCGACAGCCGCCGGAGCCTGCTGGATATCATTATTCAAAAATCCTATGGTATGCGGAGAAAAAGTTTTCCAGGCAGCCTTACCCGCGCCAATACCATCATTTATCAACCCCACGGAGCTGTCTTCCGCCAGATCAGTTGTATTTATAAATTCCCCTTTGGTCCACAACCCGGCTTTCTCCGCATCGCTTTCCCAGGTCTCGCCCGCTTTGCCCCATTGCATAAAACTTTTGATGGTATCCTTTCCTCTCGGTTCTCCGGAAAACAAAGCCACCGAGCCGGAGGTATTGCCCATATTGCCGGAGGCGCCTGGGAAATATAGATCTGACGAAGTATTTTCCCCAGATGACCGCAAATGAATAACCGCCGTTTTTTTAGAGTCCAAAATAAAATGCTCCGGAAAATAGAAATAACCTACTCCATCCGGATATAATTGCCAGCCTGATAAATCGCGACTTGAATCATCAGGGTTATACAGCTCAATACTTTCCAGCCCCGTATCGCTTCCGGCCGGATTGAACAAAACTTCGTTTATAGTCACTCCTGACCCATAGGCCGGCATGGGTATCAGAAAACCCAGTAATAAAATTAGAGTTTTCCGCATCTTTTAATTATAGCATGTTGTCTGCGCTTAAAAACAAACAACCCCGCACCGATGGCGGGGTTGTTTTGGAAAGAAAATTATTTCTGCAGTTTTTTCAGCATGTCCTGCAGAGCTTTCAGCTGGGCTTGCAGGGTCTTTATTTGAGCGGCTCTGGCTTTAGCGGTGGTCGATACGGCTGGCCTAGCCGCTTTAGTCGGCGCTGTAACTTGCGCTCCTCCGAAAACCTGCTGGACCTTGGCTCGGGTAGCGACATTCAAAGTACCGGTCTGGGGAAGTTTGTATTTCTTCTGGAAAGCCTTGACCGCTTTGGTCGTAGCGGGTCCATATACCCCATTGGCTACTCCACTCGGATAGATAGTCTTATCTTGCTTTAGAAGCTGCTGTAATCTTTTTACATCGGTCCCTCGGCTGCCCCGTACCAGATTTTTATTGAATACCGGTGATACGGTTTGAGCCACTATAGATGGCTTGGCCACTGATGGCGCGGCTGGAGTAGCAGTCGGAGCGGTAGCCGTGACTTGAGGTATGGCTGATCCACTCACCGAAGACCCTCCTCCACTACTCCCCCCGCCTCCACCACCACTTGTAGTATATAGTATACCTCCACCACTGGCCCCCGTATTTGACGTAGCAGTACACAGGGTTGTAGATGGAGTAATGGTAAAAGATTGAGCTGGGGACCCCGACGGAACGCTGATTCCTATGCTGGAATTACTTGTGTTACAAGTGGTAGAAAAAGTGGCGGGTGATACGGTAAAACTATACTTGTCCGCTGAATCAATCCTCAAACCCGAACCGTCAGATATGCTAGCCGTCCAAGTAGTGCCGTCCGTGGTAAAGGTATTAAATTTGCTGGTATTCACCAACGTATAGCTCGTATCAAGAGTCACGTCGCCATCCACCGTTACATCCGCCGCCAAAGCGGTAGCTGGGCTTAATAAGGCCGCGAGGAGTAGGAAATTTATAATCCTTTTCATAAAATTATCGCGGTTAAATTATTTAGATTATCGGAAAGCCCAGAAATTGAAAGAGTTCCTCCCTGTATTCACAGAATTAGTAGTAGTCCCCGTAGCCAAAACACTACCAGTATTAAGCAGTTCTACACTGATGGTGTCAGCCGCCGTAGAAGAAGCCGCTCGGATTATAAAGTTGTCATATAAAGAACTGGTTGCCGTGACCAATATTCGATCATTAATTCTGACCAATCCTAACGTTGCTGGCGTACACACTGCATAACCCGTAGTGGTAGCAGCTATAGTTGTGGAAGGAATAGTACAATAGTCAGAAACTATTCCACCTAGAGAAGTCCCGCTACCCACGACCAAGGCTGTAGTGCTGGCTGAACCGGATACAGAAAAGGCGGTAGTGGAAGCGTAAGGAAAAGTGCTGGCTATAGAACTCGTACTGGTAAGAGTCCCTCCCACAAAAAGATTGTTCCCAAAGTATCCTCCGCCGTGAACTGCAAAGAGAGTTCCCGGAGAAGTGGTACCAACCCCCACACTTCCCCCCGCAGTAGCTAACCAAGTTCCTGCGGTAGCAGTTAAAGAGGTGGAAGAACCATATGTTAGAGAAGCGCTTCCCAACGTACTAGCTCCGGTCACCGAGAGAGTACTGCTTAAAGTAGCCGCTCCGGTGCTGGTAAGAGTACCAGTTACCGAAACATTTGAACCTATACTGGTCGCCCACGTAGTTATACCTATTGCCAAGGCAATACCCAAAACCAGCGCAAAAACAAACACATCGCTGTTCTTGCGAAAAAACTCATGCTTAGACATAGAGATTATTTTAAATTATTTATTTTTTTATAATTACTTATCCACAGCCCTAATTAGGGCATAAGTAGATTATAGCATACTTAAATAATTCAATAACATAGTCCTGTGGATAACTTTTATCCACCAGATATAGAAACACCGCCCCAGCTTCGGGGTGGTGTTTAATAGTTTCAAAAAGCTAAAAAATAGTTTATTTGCTCATCTTTTCTTTAATTTCCTCTATCATCTGACTGATACCATCATCATCCGGATATTTTTCTAGGGCCTTCTGCCACCAATCTAGAGCTTGCTGATAATCTTTTTGTCTATCATAAAAGGAGGCGATAGCTTTAATTAAGTCCAAACTTTCCGGATTCGCGGCCAGACCCTGCTTTAAAATAGATAGCGCCAATTCATTCTTACCGGACAAGCCGTAAAATTCAGCAAAATCTATGTAGGTAGAGATATCTTCGGGTTTGAGAGAGATAGCTTTTTTAAAGTTATACTCTGCTTTTGCGTTGTCCAATAGATAACGCCAATAGAGGTCGGCAAGATTCTTAAAAGCTACCTGCTCTTTGGGTCTGGTTAGGGCTACATATTCCCAAGCATCTCTGGTCCCTATATAATCCCCTATCACTTGCTTGAGAAGTCCCACCTGCAGCCAAGCCGAAGCGTATTCAGGCTGACTACTAACCATTTCTCCATATTTCTTAATGTCGTCTGAAAGCTGTGTTTTTTGCTGGTCGGTAAAAGAATTAACTACGTTTGGATCTGGTTTAAATTCTTGCGGATCTCTCCCTTTATAAAGGGGCAATTTAGCCGTATTTTCTCCTTTCTCCGTTTCCGTGGTAGTGGAAGAAGAAAATATGGGTTTTGTGATATTTTCTAAATCGTATTGTCCTCCTTCGAGGTCAGTAGTTCTCCAAATTTTAAATCTCAAAAAAAATAGAGATGTGGCGAGCAAGACAGTCCCAAAAATAATAAAAACAAATTTTCTATTCATATTAATCATAATAGTAGATATGAGCTCATAAAACAAGCAAAAACCAGGCAGTATTCACTGCCTGGTTTTTGTGCAGTCCCGTACTGAACCAAAGGTTCTAGTACTGGGACAAAACAACCCCCGAGAGGGGGTTGTTTGTATCCGCGTGCCCTGTGCCACAATTTATTGTGGTACTGGGGCTTAAAACTAACTCACAAGATTAGTTTTGCAGAGTTTCCTGTCCCAGGCCAGTTGAAGGCAGACCTTCCACCTGATAGCCGTTGGTAAAGTCTTGGTCTCCAACCGTGTTTTGAGTCGTGGTAGATACTGGCGACCAGATAAAGCTGGCATTGGTATCGGCATCAACTGATCCGGTAAGCGCTCCGGCACCGTTAGTTCCGGCCTTGTTCATCAACAGACCTGAAGCCTGGTTAACCGGGAAAGCGACATCACCACTCAATTGTACCGTAATAGTATCTTTGCTGGTGGATATAGCCGAAACACCGGCTGTAGTGGCGCGCAACTCAAAGTATCTGGTTACACCATTCGGGACAATGAAAGTAGTCGTAGCGCTGTTGCACCCAGTTGAGTCAGGATAAATCTTCACTACCCTAGGACCAGCAGCTGAACTGCGTCCATTAGTACAGCTACCAGCATTTACTAATCCACTAGCGGCAAAACTGTTGGCGCTCGCGAATCCTGAATCATCATAAGCATATAGGCTATACAGAGATGTGGTACCGGCTAGAGTTGAAGAACCGACAGCAAAGGTGAATTTATACATAGCAATATCGCCAGTATTAGCCTTCACGCTAAACCTATACAATCTGACATCAGCCGACCCTCCGGCCGCCAAAACATTGGTAGGCAGAGTATACTTGGCTAAAGTCGGGTAGGCCTTCATGACCCTTACTCCGGCAGAGTTGGTGTAGCTGGAAGTCGGGGTTACGGTATTGCCTGACGATACACCAGTACCGTAGGTTCCATTCAGACCCAAGTTGTTGGGGTCAAAATCAACAGTCAATAGGTCTCCGGAAGCTGTCAGAGGTCCAGATACTCCAATGGCGGCTATACTACCCTTAACACTCACGACCTTGTATCCATCGCGAGGTATGCGTAGGTCACCTGTGACAATCAAGCTTGAAGTGGCATTGTCACTCGTCGGGAAAGTAGCCGTTCCTAGCAGTTTTACCCCATCCCATATAGACACCTCTCGGTTAACCAAGTCAACCGGAGTGTTTGAAGCTACGCTGGTCAAGGTAAGAGCAATCCTATTGACATCAATGTCTTCGTTAGCGGCGCTGAATTTAATCCTAGACAATTCTACACCGCTAGTTCCGGCGGCTACGATCTTGTATGACGGACTCTGGGAATCTTTCACGACAGTCAAACTGCCGCCGGTTGAGCCGGTCATATATTGGCCGGTAGAATCATTTATAACCTCAGCGATTGTCTGTCCGCTGGTTACCCCCGTAGCGCCGGTGTATGTAACACCACTTTCCAGACCCCAACCATATTGTCCGGTAGCCGAGCTGGACAGGTCGCACTTCAGAGCCAAAGTCTTGCTGGTACCCTTGGACAGAAGAAGACCGTTTCCATCAAACGTGAAGGTTGTGGAAGAAGCGGCTGCGGCATCGTCGGTCGCGGAAGGATTGACTACATTTGATCCTGTGGTGACAGAAGTAGCGCCGTCAAATAGCTGACAATTGGTTGAATCAGCTACAGCTCCACCTTTTATGTCATAAGCCAAAGGAATATTGACAATTCTAATATCTTCGCCAGATCCGGTTGCGTCAAAGATATAGTTGGCAAAGGTAAATCCTTTGGTGTTGGCTACTACATTTTGCGCAATAGGCACGCTGGATACAGATAACGTCAGAGCGCCGGTTTTTACGGTCATGGTGCTCATCGTAATGGCCGAGGCCGGAGCAGGAGTAATGGTATTACCCGTAGTCACACCCTTAACTGTCGCAAAGTCGTTGCTAGGCGTGGTAGACGCGGCAATGGTGGAGTTGTTGGCAAAATCCGTACCAATCTTACCTAACAGTTTATAAGTATGAATGCCTTGTTTGAAGGTAACCGTGGAGCTGAAAGAGACAGAACCATTGGAAGTGCCGCTGGTATTGGCGCTATCTGCGGCGGCGCCGTCAATCGGTCCGGCAATAATAGCTCCATTTTCATCAACCATGGTGATATTAGTAATGTCATCCACATCGGTGTTGGCTCCTGCATCGCTACTCAATCCTATATTGAAGTATAGAGCCGCGACTGAAATGTCTTCGCCTTTTACATCAACTGTGAAGGAGCCCAAAGGCTGATTGCTCACATTTATCGCAATGTTTTGGGATGACAGAGCAGCAGATGAAGAAACGTTCATCGTACCATTGGATACTGTAAAGGTCGCCGAATAGAACCAAGGGTCTTCTGATGCTCCGAATCCAGAAGTGGCGTGGGTAGTTATGCCACCAGAACTCTGCGGAGGAATAATTCCATATCCGTATAATTGTCCAACGACCGCTAGATCCGTCCTCTTAGCGATATCAAACTGAATGGTCCTTCCGGATCCTCCAGTGACATCACCCTTGATGGACATCTCAACTGAGAAACCCTTGTCCAGCAAAAGCCCCTTGCCATCATTTTCACTGAAGGTGGAAGTGAAGTATTTGCCATCAGAACTTACGACGGCATCATAAGCTTTGCCGTCTACATAAGTCTTCAGACCAGTAAAGTCAGATGAGGCCACCGATCCGGTTTGATTCCAGCGAATATATTTCACATAAACTTTCTCTGCAGAGCCTGCCGTAACTTTTACAGATGAGAAAGTATACCCTGTCGTTCCTACCGGCTTCGTTACAGCAGATCCGGGATCACCGGCTCCTCTTAACATCGTAACGCTACCAATAGTAAGGGTTGAGTTGATTGTCATGCCATTTCCCACAACCGGCATAGAACCGCCGACTGCGCTGGTACCGGCATCAACAGCCACTACGGCTATTTTAGCCACCTGTCCGGCATAGTTGGTCAAGGCGGCAGCCATGTTGGCGCCGAGGGTCATAGTTCGTGAAGTTCCCGCTTTTATCACAAACGGTTCATTCAAAACCGCCTGGTGAACGGAGTTCAAAGTCTTGGCGATGCCAAGTTGAGTTCCGGTTTCGTCCATCAAAACCACTCCGGCTAGAGCCGCATCATCGGCCAATCCCTGACGCTCTACGGTAACTCCTTTTACGGTCACATCACCAGCGGAGCTCGCGGTGAAAATAACTTTGGTGAAAGGAAGTCGCGCGGCGTTTTGCGGAGCCAGGTTGGCCGCCGGCTGATCTGCTCCTGCTGATACCGTCAAAGCACCAACCGTAGCAGTTGTCGCCACCGGCGTAGTTCCGGTTGTCGGGGTAGTACCGGTTGTTGGGGTGGTTCCGGTGGTCGGAGTAGTGCCGGTTGTTCCGGTAGAACCTTCAGCCCAAGCGGCTCGGGACATAGATCCGAAGAATCCAAAGGCCGGCAAATCAACATCTTTCTGCCAAGCTACTACCGCCTTTTTGGTCAAATTACCAAAATAGGTGGTGGTATTTGCAATATCCAGATAACCCTGGTCTTTCAAGCCGTCCTGCAAACACTGTACATCATCACCTCGAGACCCGAGCTTAAGATTTCGGGTGAAATCGCAGTCAGAAGTCGCTGCGTCGCTGCCTCCTTGCAAAGCCACAAGCTGGGCTTGCAGAGCGGCAATTTGTTCCATCAACTGAGCGATGGTCACTTGCTGACCGATAGCTGCCAGAGGGGCAAAAGCCATACCTCCGGTTATCGCTACAGCCGTAGCTAAAGCTAATATTTTTATTTTACTCATATTGTGTCTATTTATCGTTGTGGAAACCCATCCTTGCTGTCTCTTGTTTAAGTAGATAGTAAAGAGGATTCCCGCCATAAGACGCTCATCTTTTATCTGTCGACATTATTAAGTCAGATAAGTAAGGTGGGCGTTTTCTATTTGTTATTAATTAATCTCAATTTAATTTGGAGTCAGGTCTTCCCCACCCAAGCTTTTGCGCAGGAGTATATCTCCAATAAAAACGCAAAAACTTAGGCAGGACCGACCGAACCTTTTCTCCAGGTAACTTAAAACTTAAATAATTGAAACCGAATTTTATTTCTTTCGGTAGCTTAGAGAACAGAGTTCAAACTAACGTCAAAGTTTAGAACACAGAATTTGAGACAAGTTCTAGGAACGACGAGAAGGTCGTGCCAGTCGGCACCCCGACGAGGAGTGACGAAGAAATTGGCCAAATTCTGTCTTCCCTTCGGGTGAGTCAATTCCCGCCCATCTTCTTCGTTACTCGTCGCTTATGTGCCTATGGGCACACAACGCTCCTCGTGCCTTGAATCTGGACGGGAATTGAACTCACTAAATTGATGTTAGTTTGAACTCTGTTCTCCTATTAATTTTTCAAAGTTCTCTCCCTTCAGCCGTTTTCTCTCTTTGCAACTCAGATCTTGGCCTGTTTTTTATATCCCCAAAAACTATCAGATCAAGATCTTTTTTGCAAATTTTCCTTACAAGTAAAACAACCCAAAAATGGCTTCCCATCCAGAATTCATGAAAGTTTTAACATATCTTTGTATATTCCAATTATATTCCTTCCGTTTCCTACCCCGCAAGATAGTTTATCCACAAGAATTTTGCTTACTTAAAGTATAGTATAACTCCCCCACCGATGCAAGCAAATCATACTCCTGTGGATAACTTATAGACCTCTCAATCTCCGGTCAGTTTAACATCTTTTAGGTACTTCCGAAAATCCTTTCCTATCTCCTGATGTTTTAGGGCAAAGTTTACCGTAGCTTTCAAATACCCCAATTTATCCCCGCAGTCATAATATTGGCCCTTTACCTCGTATCCATACATCTTTCCGCCATCTTTTATATATTTGTCAACCGCATCAGTTATGTATATTTCCCCGTTGGGAGCGGGCTTGGTCTTGGCTAGATATCTGAATATCTCCGGGGTCAATATATATTTTACGATAACCATCAGGTCTGATGGTGCATCCTCTGCTTTTGGCTTCTCTACCATTCCGGCCAATCTCCAGGTTCTCGGAGCCACTTTTTTGCCCTTTATTATGCCATATTTGTGGACTTCGGACAGAGGAATTTTCCATAAAGCGACTACCGGAGCCCTATATTTCTCATAAACCTTCATCAGTTGTTTCAGGGCTGGTACATCTCCATCTATGATATCATCTCCGGACATCACTGCCACCGGCTCGCCGTCAATCACCAAGTGATAGGCCTGCAAAATCGCGTCCCCTATACCTTTCGGCTCTTTCTGTCGGACATAAGAAAAAAGAGCGAGAGAAGAAATGTCTCTTACTTTTTTAGCTAAGTCTGATTTACCTTTAGACTCCAAAAAGGCTTCCAATTCTGAAGCATAATCAAAATGATCTTCTATGGCGCGCTTGCCTTTTCCGGTTACGAGAATAATTTGTTCAATTCCCGATTTAGCCGCTTCTTCAACTAAATATTGAATTACCGGCTTATCAACTATAGGCAGCATCTCTTTGGGCTGGGCCTTGGTGGCCGGCAAAAATCTGGTGCCGAAACCGCCGACGGGAATTATTACTTTTTTTATCCCAGTACTAGAAACCTTCGGTTTCAGTACGGGACTGCGCTTCGCCAATTTTGGCGAAGCTTGTTTTTCTATTTTATGCATTTTTGCATTTTTTGAATAAAAAATTGTTTACCCGCCTAAGTTTTACTTTATTATTAAAGTTAGGCGGGCTTGTCCTTTGTGTCCTATACTTATAGGACATTACTACTCTAAAAGACACTACTATCGGACATTAGACAGGGTGTAAATAGTCCACCTCCTGTCTCCTTCACGCCTAAGAATATCCTTACGAACCAAATCTTGCAAGTCTCTTTGGATAGTCTTGGAGGAGACATTCTGAAATATAGCGAAAAAGTCGCTTATCTTAGCCATATTTTTCTCTTTGAGGTGTTCGATTATAACCCTTTGCCGATCACTCGGTTCCTCTATAGCCACCGGACTAAATGTTGATGTTTCACTCCTCTTCTTGCTTGACTTATCTATTGATGTGTTGTTTGGTTTAGTTGGTTTTGGCGCATTGTGATTTACAGAAGATAATATTTTAGAATCGCTGTCTTTTGGTTTAGTCGGCTCTCCGGCTTCTCTGTCCTGTAATTTTTTCTCTAAGACGTCTCCAACCAGCTTATATTCCCTCTCCAGGACTAAGATGTTTACGAGCTTAGCCATACTTCTTATACGAGCTATTTTGAGATAGCCGCTTATAGCTCTGGTCTTGGCTAAAACCTCATAAAAAATCCTCGCGTCGTGCTCCGCGTATCTGCATTCAATAATCCCGGCCAAAAGTGTGTTGGCCTTTTCCCGAAGCTGTTTTTTTAGAACTTCATCTTGCGGAAAAGCATCGGTCACCCGGTAAAGCGCCAGAGTCAGCTCCAAAACCTGATCCGAAAACTCTTTGGAAATTATTGCATTGGACATCATATTCTTTAAGACAAGTATAAATTTTAAGGTGCGGGGATGTCAATAAAATATCGCTCATCCCTACTCTCCGCTCACGGGTTGCGGTCTGGACAAATAATACTCATTCGTCGGGGGGAGCCCCTCGGTGTTTTCTGCCTGCTGGCAGAGCCCCCGTTTCCCTTCCTCCTCATTTCGTTTATTTGTTAGCCAGACCTCCACAAGTTCGCGGAAGAGTAGAGACTCGCTTGACGTAGTAATTAAAATTTAGGCGGACAAAAAAACAATCCTTTTTTAGGATTGTCTGTCTAAGCATAAAAGTCCGCTACTCTTCCCAGCTGGTCGTGCTGTAACTTTTTGGGGATGGGATTTTTAGTCGTGCGGCTGGCGGTAGAAGATAAAACCTCGCACACCCTGATCAAGGGTGTCCCCCAAATAATGGCTATATTTCTTGTCGGGAAAATCGGCTTCAGAGATCCTTCCAACAGCGCGTACATAGCTTTTTTCTCCCCAAGTATTTATTTATCAAATCAACAAGCATGCTTTCTAAGATTTATCTTAAAAATTATCGGTAGTCAAGGGCCAGTTTTGCGCTTCTCTGGTATTATATTTGTATATTAAGTTGTGGTAGACTGTGTGGTAAGCTAAGCTTACAACATGAGAAAAGAAAAATTTGAAGAAAATGAATACTACCATATTTATAATCGCGGGGTAGATAAACGGTCCATAGTTATGGATGATTATGATAAAATACGTTTTATTCACACGCTTTATATATTAAACAGTTTTTTAAATATACCTTACCGATTCAACATTGTGGCTCTGCGACCACAAGAATTTTTAACCCCCAGACAACCCTTTGTAAAAATAGTCGCCGCCTGCCTCATGCCAAACCATTATCATCTAATGCTTACCCCTTTAAAAGAAAATGGGGTAAGTGATTTTTTACAAAAAATTGGAACCAGCTACACTAAATATTTCAATTCTCGACACAACCGAACAGGAAGACTTTTTGAGAGAACCTTTCAAGCCAAGCTTATAAATAAACAGGAGTACGCATCTTATCTAACATATTATATTCACCTTAATCCTCTTAAGTTATGCACAACTACCAATGACCCTAAAAAGAAATTAGAATGGACTATGGGATACGAATGGTCCACCCTTCCAGATTATTTAGAAAAGAAGGGTCGTTTTTCCAAGATTACAACAAAAGATTTTAGAGACGATATACTGGATATGAATGTCAAAGAATACAAAGATTTTATAAATAACACATATAAAGGCTTGATGCAAGCTTAGCTTGCATCAGTGTAAAATTATGGTTAAAAATATTTTAAAGTACTTGGGTTTGGGGGTAGGGATGGTGGTAGCGGTGATAAGCCTGATTTCGGGGGTGCAATATATAAGCTATCGTTTCAGTCCGGAATACCAAAAAATACAGGAGGTGAAAAAGATGATCAGCGACTACGAAAACGACCCTTACGGCGGGGATACGCCGGAGGAAACTTTGCAGATGTTTATAGCCGCGCTGAAAAAAGGAGATATGGACCTGGCGGCGAGGTATTTTGTGTTAAATGAACAGGAAAAGTGGAGAGGGGATTTAAAAATAGCTAAAGAGAATAAACATTTGGACTTATATATAGATGAAGTAAGTAGAGCTAAGCTAGGTAAGGAAATATATCCCGGTAATTATCTTTTTACAGTTGCAGAAAAAGGTAAAGCTGTATTTATTATTTCATTGCAACAAGTCAAAACAAGTAAAAAGTGGAAAATAGAAAGCTTATAACATACGCCTTATCCGGACTCGCTACCGGGTTGATTATCTCAATCCCTTTTTGGGGTTTGACCTACAACGAAAATACTACCCATCCGGCTCTGACGCAGGAGATAATAAAGTTATATAATCAAAACTTCTCTAACCAAAAAATAACCGGAGATGACACGGAGTCCGTCATAAAAGGAAGCGTGGAAGAAGACCGTCCCCACGCCAGATCCCTGCGTCATTTTTACGACCCGGTTCACAAAACCGGACTTTCTTTTGGGGATAACTCCGTCAGGTTTGAACCCTCCATAGCCTGGGCCCGAGATCCGCAGGCGCAGATTGCCCTTAGCCCGGTTGACCTTACCAACCGCACTCTTTTCGGCCGGCTATACGACTCTTTCAGCGGAGAGACGGATTATTCTTGGGAACGAGCTGTCTATGAATACGCCTGGGAAGATAAAACCAGAGGACTGGAATCCCTCGGCCATACCCTGCACCTGCTGGAGGATTTGTCCGTGCCCGACCACACCCGCAACGATGCCCACGCCGAATGGGGAAATGTGATAGATAACTGGTTGCTGGGCCTCCTGTCGGCTAAGACGGTCACTGAACTCAACTCCGACTTCAGTCCATACGAAAAATTTACGGAGAAGTTTAACCGAAACACCATAAACACTTTTGAAGAGGTAAAAAACCAAAAACCCGTAACTTTAGGGTCGCTGGGTGATTATTTTGAAAAACTGGCATTTTATTCCAATAATAATTTTTTTAGTGAGGATACTATTTTAATAGACTATAATTTCCCCAAGATAATCAATGAAAAGAAGGTAGTATTAAACGATGGTATAGAGTATAATTTTGGACTTTGGGATAATAAATTGCTATTGGTGCAAATTAAAGAAGAAATTAATCCAAAAACAGGAAAAAGAGAAAAAAACTATACTATAAAAGATTCTGACAAACTCATCCTCACCGACTACTGGAACCACCTTTCCAAACAAGCTGTCCTGCACGGCGCGGGGGTCATAAAACTTTTCTTCGACGAGGTGGAAAAAGAAAAAAAGACAGGGATTCTCAAGAATCAAAACAAGTCTTGGCTGACCCGCCAGAAAGACCGATTTTTTGCCGGTATGTTTGGCGTAAACAAATCCCTTTACGGCTCCTCCGTCAATTTGGATGATCTGGAAGACCCCGGAGCTATTATCGCCGCGATTGATCAGCCGACCCCCGTTGAAGCTTCTTCGCCAGTTATTTCCCAATCTCTGAAAGTTGCGGAACCACCCGCGCTCCCCGGAACCGCCGGATCAGTTTCCACCGGCTCCCCGACCAATCCTAAAACCTCTCTCGTCAACTCGCCGACCGCATCCTTATTATCTAGAATCCCTTCAATAGATTCTTCGTCCCTCGACAAGCTCGGGACTCAGAATGACAAAACCACGGCCGTCAGTCCCCCAACAACCCAACCCGCCTCCAGCAATACTTCCTCCGACTTGCCTTTCGCCGGAGTCGCCGGAGCGCCGGCCTCCTCAAGCCAGCTAATTTCTTCAGACCCAAGCACGGATACCACTCCTCCCGCCGCCCCCGCCATCACTACTCCTGCCGAAAACTATATCTCCACCTCCACCAGCATCACTTTCGGAGGCACCGCGGAGGCCAGCGCCGCGATGAGCCAAAATTTCTCCTCCCTCACCGCCTCCGTCACCAACACCGGCACCTGGATTTTGAATTTAACCAGTCTCCTGCAAGGCACATCCACCATATCTTTTTTCGCTACTGATGCCGCCAGCAACCGCTCCGCCGGCGCCACCCGCACGGTTTTTATTGATTCGGTTTTGCCCGACGCGACGATAACCGTCAGCGAATGTTCCTCGTCCCTCTCGCCCGACACCTGCCTCGTCGCCGCCTCCAGCACCGCTATCTCCTGGTCCTCCACCAAGGCTAATTTAAGTTACTATATAGTAGAGTGCGAAACCTCCAGCGCGCCTTGCGCCGGTTTTCCAGATCTGTCTAATACCACCTCAACCACCACTTCCTATACTCTTCCTGCCGACAACTCTTCTTATCTTTTCAAAGCTCGCGCCGTGGATATATATGGAAACACCAGTACTGAACAGACAAAAACCGTACAATATATCTCGCGGCCTATTGTCATAAACGAAATCGCCTGGGCCGGGACTTCGGCGGCCCGCGACGAAGACGAATGGATAGAACTATATAACCCTACCTCGCAAACCATAAATCTTGCCAGCACCACTTTAATTTCCGAAACAGACAGCGGACCGAACATAAATCTTTCGGGTACACTCGCGAGCAAAGGATATTATTTAATAGAACGTACCAACGACAACACTATTTCCGACATAACCGCGAGCACCACTTCGTCTTTTGTAAACGGGTTAAATAACGCCGGCGAAAAACTGGCTTTGAAATTGGGGTCAACTTTTCTGGACAGAACCCCTGATGTATCCGGCAACTGGTGCGGCGGCTCAGACGTATCATACAAGACTATGGAAAGATACGACCCGACGACCTCGGGTGAATCATGCGCCAATAACTGGAATTCTTTCCAAAGTATCCTCGCCAACGGCCTCAACGCGGACAGCGCGGCTATCCATGGCACCCCCGGAAAAAGAAACTCTATGAATTATTTGCTCTCCGTCAACGGCTCCAGTCTCCCGGCAAGCAAGACTCTGACCGCCGCCAACAGCCCTTATCTGATAACCGCCTCTCCTTTTACCGTCGGCGCGGGCAAAAATTTGACTATAGAGGCCGGCGCCGTTATTAAGTTTTATACCCCCACCTCTTATTTAAAAATTGACGGTACGCTCAACGTCCAGGGCACCTCCGGCTCGCCCGTCGTCTTCACTTCTTTCAAAGACGACACTTACGGCGGAGACACCAACCAAAATGGTTCGACAAGCTCACCACAAGCCGGAGACTGGGGCACGATTAAAATCACCGCCGCGGGCTCCACGATTGACCGCGCTCTAATCCGCTACGGAGGGTTTGATATTAACAGCAACGGCGACTCTGTAGCTAATTTGCTGGTAGAAAATTCCTCGTTGACTCTCACCAACTCCACCGTGGAATACAGCGGGGCCTACGGCCTCCGTCTGATAAGCTCCTCCGGCACCTACGATTCCAACACTTTCCGGTACAACAATTTAATTAGCTCGTCGGCAGGCATGAGAATAGAAACGGGCAATCCGGTCATTTCCAACAACACTTTCTCCAACAACTATTACGGCATCTCGTCTTTGAACGCGACTTACGGATATTCCATCACCAATAATACCTTCACCTCAAATACGGATTTCCACATCACCGCCATCAACGGCTTCCCCACCACCTCCGGCAATACCGCCACCTCCAGCGGGATAAATATCCAGGGTTCCATGGGCCAGGATTTCACTTTATCCTCCGATCTGCCTTATGTCATCGCCACCACCCTTTTCGTGCAGTCCGGAAAAACTTTAACTATTCCCGCCGGAGCAATTCTAAAATTTAACAACAACGGCGCGCTGACGGTCAACGGCCGGATTTCGGTGCAGGGTACCTCCGGCTCCAAAGTAGTTTTCACTTCCATCAAAGACGACGCGGCGGATGCCGGTATTGGAAATAACACAGACACCAACGGCGATGGTTCGGCCACCACGCCTGCCGCCGGTGATTGGAACCAAATATCCCTTGGCGCCAATTCCTCACCTTCCAATTTTACTTACGCGGTTATCCGCTACGGCAGTCAGGATCCCCTGCTTGGCGCTTTGAAAATCGCCGACTCCTCCATCACTATCCAAAACTCAACTTTTGCCAACAACTATTCTTACGGAGTTTATTTAAACAATTCAACTTCTACTTCTATCGTCGGCTCTACTTTCCAAAATCATACCGATCCGCCCAACTTTTCCTATGGGTTATATCTGGTCAACTCCACCCCGACGGTGCAGGGCACAACTTTCTCCGGCAACTCCACGGGTGCTGCCCGAGGCGACGG
>CAYHON010000011.1:0-18820 GCA_964358425.1 uncultured Candidatus Saccharibacteria bacterium
CCCAAAATCCTAAGCACTAAACTCTAAATTCTAAACAAATCCCAAATCTCCAAATCACAAATCTCAAACCGTTTGAAACATTGGAATTTATAATTTGGAATTTGTTTAGGATTTAGATATTGGAATTTAGAATTTTATTATGCGTGAGTATCCTATAGAAAAAACCCGTAACATCGGCATTATTGCCCACATAGATGCGGGGAAAACAACTGTTTCCGAACGGATTCTTTTTTATACGGGCGTATCGCACAAGATTGGAGAAGTGCATGAAGGAGCGGCGGTGATGGACTGGATGGAGCAGGAAAGAGAGCGCGGCATTACTATTACTTCGGCCGCCACCACCTGCTTCTGGAAGCCGACCTATTTGCCGGTGGACAAAAAAGATAAAGAAAATGAATATCGCATCAATATTATAGATACCCCCGGACACATTGATTTACGGTTGAGGTGCAAAGATCTCTGCGAGTATTAGACGGCGCGGTAGTAGTGTTTGACGGAGTGGCCGGAGTGGAGCCGCAAAGCGAGACCGTCTGGCGCCAGGCGGACAAATTTCACGTGCCCCGGATTTGCTTCATTAATAAGTTGGACCGGACCGGAGCTTCTTTTGAGCGTTCCCTTAATTCCATTTATGAACGGCTCACACCCAACGTCGTCGCGGTGACGATTCCCATCGGCCACGAACAAAATCACGAGGGAGTCATTGATCTTCTGCGGATGAAAGCTGTTCGTTTCTTGGGTGAACATGGCGAAAAAATAGAGCTGGGAGAAATTCCCGAAAATCTTCGCGCATACGCCGATGATTGGCGTCATAAAATGGTGGAAAAAATTGCCGAGTCGGATGACACTCTGATGGAAAAATATTTGGAGGGCAAGGAAATTTCTGAAAAGGAACTGCGCGCTGGCTTGCGCAAGGCAACTTTATCGGACAAGCTAGTGCCGGTTTTTTCCGGGTCGGCTCTCAAAAACAAAGGAGTGCAATTGGTTTTGGACGGAGTAATAGATTTTTTGCCCTCGCCGAAAGATTGTCCGCCGATTAAGGGCTTAAATCCCGACAGCGGAGTGGAGGAGGAGCGATTGCCCGAAGATAATGCCCCTTTTGCGGCGCTGGCCTTTAAACTGCAAACCGATCCCTATGTGGGACAGCTTACCTTTTTCAGAGTATATTCCGGAGTTTTAAAATCAGGTTCTTATGTTTATAACCCGGTTAATAATTCCCAGGAAAGAGTGGGGCGTATTTTGCGGATGCATGCCAACAGCCGAGAAGAGTTGAAAGAAATAGAAGCGGGAAATATCGGAGCCATTGTGGGTCTCAAAAACACC
Organism: uncultured Candidatus Saccharibacteria bacterium; assembly: GCA_964358425.1. Lineage (GTDB taxonomy): Bacteria > Patescibacteriota > Minisyncoccia > Sungbacterales > HO2-52-23 > CAYHON01. The sequence continues at coordinate 1,321 of CAYHON010000011.1, forward strand.
CGCACGGGAGACACCTTGTGCGATCAGGAGCATCCTATCGTGCTGGAAAGAATAGTATTTCCGGAGCCGGTGGTGTCTTTGCGGATTGAGCCCAAAACCAAAGCCGATCAGGAAAAAATGGGCACTGCTCTGCGGCGCCTTTCCGAAGAAGATCCGACTTTCCGCCTCAAGGGAGATCTGGAGACGGGGGATACTATTATCTCGGGCATGGGCGAGTTGCATTTGGAAATTATCGTAGATCGGATGAAAAGAGAATTTGGGGTGGAAGCCAATGTCGGGCGTCCGCAAGTAGCTTACAAAGAAACTATCAAAAAAACAGCGGAGGCCGAAGGAAAATATATCCGCCAATCGGGCGGACGAGGCCAGTACGGACATGTTTGGCTACGTATTGAACCCAACGAACGTAGCAAAGGGTTTGAATTTATCAATGAAATTAAGGGAGGGGTCATACCCCAGGAGTTTATCTCGGCCGTGGAGAAGGGTATTAAAGAGGCTGCGGAGAAGGGAGTCTTGGCAGGCTACCCCTTGGTGGATATAAAAATCGCGCTGTATGACGGCTCCTACCACGATGTGGACTCCTCGGAGGCGGCTTTCAAAATCGCCGGATCTCTGGCTTTGCAGGAATCATCCAAACGGGCGGGTCTTGTGATGCTGGAGCCGATTATGAAGATAGAAGTTATAACTCCCGAGCAATTTTTGGGAGAGGTGACGGGAGACCTCAATTCCAAGAGAGCGCGCATTGAGCAGATGAGCGACCGGAGTATGGGTATAAAAGTAATTGACGCCCAGGTTCCTCTGGCCGAGATGTTTGGCTACGTGACTACCTTGCGGTCCTTGACGCAGGGCCGCGCCTCCTTTACCATGGAATTTAATTCTTATGAAGAAGTGCCGTCCAATGTGGCGCAAACCATAATTGCCGGTAAGAAATAATCATGGACCTATCCAAAATAAAAAATTTAATAAAACGAAACGGCGACAAAGTTATCGTGGTGGAGAATGGCGAGCCGGAGCTGGTGGTAATGTCTTTTAAAGAATACGAAAAAATTACGGAAGCCCATGTGCGGCCGAGTATGGAGCGAGTAAGTACTGAACGCGCCAGTGTGGATACACCGGCCGGTCCCGGACGAACCCCGTCTTTCAACAAGCCGGCTCCGGCAGAAAGAGATGAGCTGGGGGAAGATATCGAAAAGGAAACCGAAGTGGTGGTACCCATGACCGCGGATTATCATACCATCCGCCCTCTGCGTCTGGAGGACATAAGACTGGAAGATTTGCCTCTGTAAATATCAGGCATTTGACCTTTATTCCGATATTTGTTAAGATATGAGATATAATAAAATTTAAGATAATTAAGCTATTTTTTTATGGCAGAAAGCAAAAAATTTGAGAGAACTAAGCCTCACGTAAACGTAGGCACCATTGGTCACGTAGATCATGGCAAGACTACCTTAACCGCGGCCATCACCAAGGCACTTTCCTTGAAAGGGTTACCTTCGCGTGTGGAGTCGGTGGATCAAATAGATAACGCTCCCGAGGAGAAGGCCCGCGGGATTACGATTGCCTTGCATCATTCCGAATATGAGACCGAAAAAAGGCACTATGCTCACATAGACGCCCCGGGACACGCCGACTATATCAAAAACATGATTACGGGCGCTGCGCAGATGGACGGTGCTATTTTAGTGGTATCAGCAGCTGACGGTCCTATGCCCCAGACTAGAGAGCATATTCTGCTTGCCCATCAAGTGGGTGTTCCGACTATCATTGTCTTCCTCAATAAATGCGACATGGTTGATGATCCGGAATTGATTGATTTGGTGGAAGCCGAAGTACGGGAGCTTTTGAAAAAATATGAATTCCCCGGAGATGAGACCCCGATTATCCGCGGCTCGGCCGTAAAGGCGCTGGAGGCCACTTCAGTTGATGATCCTTGGGTGAAAAAAATCTTTGAGCTTACCGATGCCCTGGATAGCTATATCCCGGATCCTGTCCGAGATGTGGACCGACCCTTCCTTATGCCGGTGGAGGACGTCTTCTCTATTGAAGGACGAGGCACGGTGGTTACCGGTAGGATTGAAAGAGGCAAGGTAAAAGTTAACGAAGAAATTGAAATCGTCGGTCTTAAAGACACGCAAAAAACCATCGTTACCGGCATCGAAATGTTCAACAAGTCTTTGGATGAAGGCATCGCCGGAGATAATGCCGGCATACTTTTGCGCGGACTCAAGAAAGAAAACGTGGAGAGAGGCCAGGTCATTGCCAAACCGGGTTCGGTTACTCCGCATACCGATTTTGAATCCGAAGTTTATATTTTGACCAAAGAAGAAGGAGGCCGACACACCCCGTTTTTTGCCGGATACAAGCCCCAATTTTATATCCGCACGACTGACGTAACCGGAGAGGTTACCCTGCCGCAAGGAATGGAAATGGTTATGCCGGGCGATACGATTAAATTTACCGTAAAGCTTATTATGCCCGTGGCACTGGAGGAAAAACAGCGTTTTGCAATTCGCGAGGGCGGCAAGACAGTCGGCGCTGGAGTAGTAACAAAGATAAATAAGTAACATGTGACAAGCGACAAGAGACAAGGAGAATTCAAATCAAAATGTATTTTCCATGTCACGTGCTACATGTCACTTGTCACTATCAAAGTTCCTTGGTAACCAAGACAAAAACTGAAGAAGAAGTAAAAACTCGTCTGCGCATAAAGGTTCGGGCTTACGACTCGAAGATTATTGATAATTCGGTAAAGCAAATCGTGGATACGGCCATCCGCAACGATGCGCAGGTGATAGGTCCCGTACCTTTGCCGACCGAAGTACATAAGTATACGGTCAATCGTTCCAGTTTTGTACATAAGAATGCTAGGGAGCAATATGAAATCAGGGTGCATAAACGGCTGATTGACATAATCAGCCCGACGCCCAAAACCATCAACGCCCTGACCAATCTGAATTTGCCCGCGGGAGTTGATATAGAAATAAAAATGATGTAGTTGCTACGAAATACCGCTCTTTTGAAACCGTCTGAAATCCCCAGCGAGGATTTCAGACTCGTCTCAAGGTTACCGCTGCTGTCAAGGCATAACCAAGAAAAAGGTAGACAATGAGCCTTGACAGACCCTGCCAGCGGTAACCTTAAGCGTTTCAAAAGAGCAGTATTTCTCCGCTTGATAAAATATTAGTATGAATTCCTCAAGTCTCTTCCGATATTCGGAGTAGACTTGAGTGATCCATAGTCACTCAGAGGTTGTTGTCATATGGAATTGAATATTAAATTAAATTTTTAGCGTTAAAATAACCCGTCGCTTTTTTAGTTCGCCGGGGAACCGGCTTTTTTGTTTGAACAAATACTATCATGAAGTTTGTCTTGGGAGAGAAAATTAAAATGACCCAGATTTTTGATGAAAAAGGAAATGTTGTTCCGGTTACTTTAGTTAAGGTTTCTCCCAATATAGTTTTACAGGTCAAAACTCAAGAAAAAGATGGATACCGGGCGGTACAGGTCGGTTTCGGCGAGAGAAAAGAAAAAAATATAAAAAAGCCGCAAAAAGGACATTTTAAAGACTTAGGAAGCTTTATGTATGTAAGAGAATTTAGAATCCCTGCCTCGCCGGCAGGCGGGAAGAATCAAGAATCAAGCTTAAACCGTGGAGATAAAGTGGACGTGTCTATTTTCAGCGAGGGGGATGAGGTGAAAATAAGCGGTATTGCCAAAGCCAAAGGATTTCAGGGGGTGGTCAAGCGCTATCGCTTCGGCGGAGCGCCGGCTACGCACGGCACCAAGCACGCCCATCGCCAGCCGGGAAGTATCGGAGGCGCCGGAGGACGCGCCGGAGGCAAGGTGGCCAAGGGTATGCGCATGGCAGGGAGAATGGGTGGAAAAAGAATATCGGTCCGTCATCTGAAAATTGCCAAGGTGGATATTGAAAACAATTTGCTGGCCATAAAGGGCGCGGTCCCCGGTCGCCGTGGAACTATGCTTGAGATAAGGGGATGATTTTAACACGGGAGTGTCATTCTGAGCAAAGCGAAGAATCTCATAAATTCGGATCCTTCACTTCGTTCAGGATGACAGGACAAAAGTAATTATGGAAATTAAGGTATACAACCAAACAGGACAGGAGACGGGCGCGGTAGAATTATCCGACGCAGTGTTTGGTTTGCCCTGGAATGCCGATTTGGTTCATCAGGTGGTAACCGGCCAGAAAGCCAATCTGCGTCCCAAAGTAGCTCACGCCAAAACTCGGGGAGAGGTCAGGGGAGGAGGCAAGAAACCTTGGCGTCAGAAGGGTACCGGACGCGCGCGCCACGGCTCCACCCGCTCACCCATCTGGAAAGGAGGAGGAGTTACGCACGGGCCTAACAAATATGAAAATTACAAGAAAAAAATAAATAAGAAGATGGCCCAAAAAGCTCTTTTTGTAGTTTTGTCGGCTAAATTGAGGGATAAAGAAATAATAGTTTTGGAAAATCTTGACTTTGCCAAGCCGAAAACCAAGAACGTCTCAGAAATTTTTAAAAAAATTGCCAAGATAGAAGAATTTAAAAGAATTACCAAGGGCAACGGAGCTTTGGTGGCGCTCGGTGGCAGTGATAAAAATGCCCGGCTGTCCGTCCAAAATCTTCCTTACGCGGGTATGATTGAAGCCCGCAACCTTACCGCCCTGGATGCGCTGCAGTACAAGTATGTCCTTTTTTCAAAAAACACTCTGGAAAAGTTTCGACCGAGCGTTGAGCGAGGAAGTACTCAGCCCAGCAGGGCGAACGTAAAAAAATAGCCATGCCTTTATTTGAAAAAAAATTAAAAACGGAAAAACCGGCCAGCAAAGAACTTTCATCCAAAAAAGTTTTAGGGGTCTTGAAATCTTTTCATATCACCGAAAAAAGCTCGGCGGGCGTGGCTTTGAATAAATATGTTTTTATTGTCTCACCGAGCGCCAATAAAACTCAGGTAAAAAATGATGTTGAGGCCAGATACAAAGTAAACATAGAGTCGGTCCGCATAATCAATCTTCCCGACAAGGAAAGAAGGAAAGGACGGCAGATTGGTTGGAGAGCCGGTTTGCGTAAGGCCACGGTGACTGTACGGCAAGGTCAAAAAATTGAGATTGAATAATATTTATGAAAAAGTATAACCCAACCTCAGCGGCGCGACGACAGATGGAGGCCATAGACTGGCGAAGCGCGCTTACACCCAAAGAGCCCGAAAAGAGCTTAACTTTCGGATTCCGCCGGGCCGTCGGCCGCAATTCCCAGGGGCGCATAACTACCCGCCATAAAGGATCAGGCGCCAAACGGCTCTGGCGGGAGGTTGATTTTAAATATGCCAAAAAGGACGTGCCGGCCGAAGTTTTGGCGATTGAATATGATCCGAATCGTTCAGGTTTTATTGCCTTGGTCCAATATAAGGACGGAGAAAAAAATTATGTTTTGGCGCCCAACGATCTTAAAACCGGCGTATCAGTAATTACCTCCGAAAAAGCCGCGCTGGAAGTAGGCAATCGCACTACTCTAAGAAGGATTCCCATCGGCTCGGTAGTATATAATGTTGAGCTGGAAAGAGGCCGGGGAGGACAGGTCGCGAGATCAGCCGGAGTGGGCGCTTTGGTTTTGGCGCAGGAAGGGGAGTATACCCACCTGCAGCTGCCTTCTAAAGAAGTCCGCCAAATTAGGTCTGAAAACTGGGCCTCCATCGGATCTATGTCTAATCCGGAACACGGGTTTATGACGGTAGGCAAAGCCGGACGGGCCCGGCACATGGGTATCAGGCCGTCTGTCCGCGGTACCGCCATGAACCCGGTTGATCATCCGCACGGAGGCGGTGAAGGACGCACCCTTACCGGCCGCCGACGCGGTCCGGCGACACCTTGGGGCAAGCCTGCCCGGGGAGTAAAAACCAGAAAGAAGAAAAAGAAATCAAGCCAATTTGTAATTAAACGAAGAGAATAAAATATGACACGCTCGCTTAAAAAAGGTCCATACATACATCCGTCCATCCTCAAGCACATGAGCCGGATTTCGCCCGGCAGCAAGACGGTTATTAAAACTTGGGCCAGAAGTTCCGTCATAACCCCCGAGATGATCGGCTATACTTTTAGCGTCCACAATGGTAAGAGTTTTTTGGAGGTTAAAATAATGGAAGATATGGTAGGGCATCGCCTGGGTGAATTTTCTCCCACGAGGAAGTTCGTCCGGCATGGAGGTAAGATGCAGAAAGAGATTGAATTGAAAGCGGCCGAGGCCGGTAAAGATAAAGGGACAGCCGCCGCTAAAGACGAGAAAAAATAAAGTTAAGACATGGAAATAAAAGCGTCGCTCAAACATTTTCATATCTCTCCCCGAAAAATGCGCTTAGTCGCCGACCTAATCAAAGGATTGGACGCCAAACGCGCCGAGTTGGAATTGATTCGTCTGCCCAAACACGCCGCGGAACCGCTACTTAAGCTTTTGCGGTCAGCCATGGCTAATGCCCGCAATAATTTACAGATGGGAAATACCGATTTATATATCAAGGGGTTGCAGGTCAGCTCTGGGACGGTCATGAAGCGTTTCCGACCGAGAGCTTTCGGCCGGGCCGCCACCATCCGTAAAAAGACCTGCCATGTCTATATGATACTGGATACTAAGAGTCAGACGATAGTAAAAGAGGAGTCGTTGTCCGGAGCTAAACCTGCGGCCAGAGGAACGGCCAACAAAGACGGCAAAAATGATATCCCGAAATCAGCCCAAAGAAAGAATTTAGCGCCGGATTCAAAAGCTAAAAAAGTTAAGAATAAAGGATTTACTAAAAAGATATTTAGCCGAAAAGTAATATGACCCATGTAGTCCACCCGTATATTTTCCGCATAGGGCACAACAAGACCTGGAAGTCCCGCTGGTTTAATTTAAAAAAATTCGCGGCTTATTTGCGGGAAGACACTCTCCTGCGCGAATGGTTGCACAAAAAACTTCGCGCGGCTCATATTGATACGATCGAAATAGAGCGGTCCCCCAACAGCCTGCATATTATTATAAAAACTTCCCGCCCCGGCATGCTTATCGGGCGAAGCGGGGAGGGGGCGGAAAAACTGAAAGAAGATATCCAGAAAATGATATTTAAAATATGGCGCCGGGTCGGCAAACTGCCGGAGAAAAAAGAACTTAAGCTTACTATTGAAGAAGTTCGCTTTCCTGACACCCAATCTGCTATAGTGGCCCAGATGATGATAGAGGAGCTGGAGAAGAGAACTCCCTTCCGCCGGGTTATGAAGCAATCTCTGGAGAAAATTTCTTCGGCCAAAGAGGTCAAGGGAGTTAAAATCGCCCTGAAAGGAAGACTGGACGGCTCGGAAATGGCCCGGTATGAATGGTTGAAGAAAGGACAAATACCTCTGCAGACTTTGCGGGCCGACTTGGATTATGCCGAGAGAACCGCTTTTACCACCTACGGAACCATCGGGGTGAAAGTTTGGATATATAAAGGAGAGGTTTTTGAACAGAAAGAAAAGCAAAAATAAATTATGCTGCAGCCCAAGAAAGTAAAACATCGCAAATGGCAGAAGGGGAGTTCCCGCGGGGTTGAGACCCGAGGGACGGAACTTGCCTTTGGGACCTACGGACTTAAATCCTTAGAAACCAAATGGATAACCGCTCGGCAAATTGAAGCCAGCCGGCGCGCTATGACTAGGCATATCCAGCGTGGAGGCAAGATTTGGATAAGGATATTTCCCGACAAACCGATTACCAAAAAACCTCCGGAAGTTACCCTAGGAGGAGGCAAGGGCTCGGTGGATCACTACGTGATGTCCATAAAACCCGGCCGGATACTTTTTGAAATGGACGGAGTGACGGAAGAAATAGCGATGGAGGCCATGAGACTGGCGGCGCACAAATTACCGGTCAAGACAAAATTTATTAAAAAACAATAAATCAGGCAAACCAACAACGGAATGAAGATGAAAGAATTAAAACAAAAACCGCCGGAAGAGCTGACTAATCTCTTGAAGGAAAAAAGAGAACAGTTGGTTGATTTGTCTTTCCAAACCCACCAGAAAAAAGTTAAGAATGTACGGGAAATCAGAAAAATAAAAAGAGATATTGCCCGCCTGCTGACCTTGGCGCAGGAAAACAAGGGTAATAAAAATTTATGAGAAAATTAAAAGGAGTCATTGTTTCGGATAAAATGTCCAAAACGGTGGTGGTCAGAATTGACCGCTTAAAAAAGCATTCCAAATATAATAAATTTTACAAAACTTCCCGGAAACTGAAGGCTCATGTTGAGGCCGGACAATATCAAAAAGGTGATGATGTTTTAATACAGGAGGTCAGGCCCATGTCCAAGGATAAAAGGTGGCAGGTAATCGAGCTGGTCAAAAGGCCTGAAATAATAACTGAAGAAGAAAAACCACAGATATGATACAACCACGATCAATGTTAAAAGTTGCCGACAATTCCGGAGCCAAAATTATCCAGGTTTTTAAGGTTTTGGGAGGCTCCCGCCGCCGCTATGCCCGGCTGGGGGATGTGGTTGTGGCTTCGGTCAAATTGGCCGAGCCGAGAAAGGCGGTTAAGAAAAAGGATATTGTCCGAGCGGTTATCGTCCGCCAGAGGAGCCCTTTTCGCCGTCCGGACGGTTCCTATATACGATTTGATGACAACGCGGCGGTGATTGTAGACGGCTTAATTCCTAAAGGAGGAAGAATTTTCGGACCGGTAGCCAGGGAATTGAGAGATCGGGGCTATGCCAAAATAATTTCTTTGGCAAGCGAGGTGGTTTAGAACAGGAAATAGGTGATAGCTCCCCCTAAAACCTAAATTATGAAAATAAAAAAAGGCGACAACGTAAAAGTAATATCCGGAAACGATAAGGGCAAGCAAGGAAAAGTGCTGGCTGTTTTTCCCGAGGCGGGCAGAGTGGTGGTGGAGGGGGTAAATATCAAAAACAAACATGTCCGTTCTAAAAAGCAGGGCCAGAAGGGTGAGTTGGTCCACAAAACTATGCCTGTCGCGATAGCCCGTCTGATGATTTTGTGCCCCACCTGCGGCAAGATAACCAGGATTAAATACCGATTATCGGATAAGGAAAAAACCCGTATTTGCCAAAAATGCCAAGCCGATCTTTAATCTAAAAAGATGAAAAATTTATTGCAGGAAAAATACAAAAAGGAAGTAATACCGGCTATGCAGGTCAAATTCGGCTATCCGAATGTCATGTCGACACCTCAATTGGAGAAAGTGGTTGTTAATTGCGGCGTGGGAAAAATAAGGGATGAAAAACAATTGGCCGAGGTGGTAAAATATCTGACCGCTATAACCGGGCAGAAACCTTCCCCGCGCCCGGCTAAAAAAGCCATCGCCTCTTTCAAAACCCGCCTGGGTATGATTATCGGCTACCGGATTACTCTGCGCGGCCGGAGGATGTATGATTTTGTTTCGAGATTGATTGACCTGGCTTTGCCCCGAACCCGCGACTTTCAGGGGATAGACCCCAAATCTTTTGATTCCAAGGGCAACTTGACTATAGGTATAAAAGAGCATATAGTATTTCCTGAAATGATCGGTGAGGATTACAAGTTTTTATTTGGCTTTGAAGTCACGGTGGTGACCACGGCCAAAAAAAGGGAAGAGGGCGTGGAATTATTAAAATTAATCGGGTTTCCGATAAAGACTTAAGCAACAAGCGACAAGCAACAAGCGACAAGGAAATGCATTAAAAGATTCCATGTCCCATGTCACATGTCACATGTCACTAAATTGGCCAAGAAATCAGTTATAGCGAGATCCATCAAAAAGCCCAAATTCAAGTCTCGGGTAGTGCGCCGTTGCTTTCGTTGCGGACGCAAGCGAGGATATCTTAGAGACTTTGATTTATGCCGAATTTGTTTCCGAGAATTGGCTAATCGGGGAGAGATACCCGGAGTAAAAAAATCATCATGGTAAACGACCCAGTTTCAGACATGTTAATAAGAATAGTCAATGCCCAGAAAGCCGGAAAAAGTACGGTATTGTTTTCTTATTCCAAATTCAGGCACGAAATTGCCAAAGTGTTGGAGCGCGCGGGATATCTGGCGTCGCTGGATAAAAAGGGCCGAAAAATAAAAAAGAATCTGGAAGTTACGCTTAATCCCACAGACAGCCCCAAAGCCATCAACAATATAAAATTATTTTCCAAGCCCAGCCGACGGCTTTATGTGAAGTACAGCCAGATACGTCCTTATCGTATCTCGGGAGGGTTGGTTTTAATTTCTACCTCCAAGGGAGTGATGACCGATAAAGAAGCAAGCACGGCTAAATTGGGAGGTCAGTTAATAGCGGGTATTTGGTAAAAATATGAGTAGAATAGGCAAAAAAATAATAACTTTACCCGAAGGTGTCACGGTACAGATAACAGGCTCCAAAATCACCACCAAGGGTCCTAAGGGGGAATTGAGTCGCGAGATTTCTTCTGATTTTGTCATGGAAGTTAAGGATAAAGAACTAACCATAGCTCCCAAAAACCCCAACCGTAAAAAAACTTCCGCTTTTTGGGGATTATACAGATCACTGATAGCCAATATGGTCGAGGGGGTCCATATCGGATTTTCCAAGAGACTTGAATTTGAAGGAGTGGGATACCGCGCCGCCATGGACGGCGAGAATCTGGTAATGCAGCTGGGATTTTCCCATCCGGTAAAATTTACCACGTTGCCCGGGGTAAAACTGACAACCGAAAAAAACGCCATCACTGTTTCCGGTTGCGATAAAGAGGCGGTGGGCGAGGTTGCGGCCCGCATCAGACGTTTGAAACCGGTTGAGCCTTACAAGGGCAAGGGCATAAGATACCAGGGCGAAATATTCCGCCGCAAGGCCGGCAAAAAAGCGGTCTCCACCGGATAATAATTTATCTCCAAAAATGATTTCCAAAAAGAGCAAACAACTTAATTACCAGAGGAGGCACCGGAGAGTCCGGGCTAAAATATCCGGCACGGCGGAGCGACCCCGCCTGACGATTTTTAAATCCAACCAGCATACCTGGGTGCAGCTGATAGATGACGTGGCCGGACGAACCATTTTGGCCGTATCCGATTTGGAATTAAAAGATGCCAAGAAAAATTCCAAAGAAAAAACAGAAGAAAAGATGTCTGAAAAAATCGGGGAATTGATTGCTCAAAAAGCCGTTGCTCTCAAGATAACGGAAGTAGTTTTTGACCGGGGAGGACGCAAATATCACGGATTTATAAAAACAGTGGCCGAGAGCGCGCGCCAAGGAGGATTAAAAATATAGCAACAAGCGACAAGAGACAGGTGACAAGGAGGATTCAAGAAAATAAACCCCATGTCACATGTCACTTGCAACATGTCACTAATTTATGACTAGACCAAGAAACAGCCAACGTCGGGAATTCGCCAGAGAAAAGCCTGAATTTGATCAGAAAGTTTTAGACGTGCGCCGCACTGCCCGTGTGGTAAAAGGAGGCAGACGTTTCAGTTTCCGGGCGGCGGTGGTCATCGGCAATCGCAATGGACGGGTTGGTATGGGTCTGGGCAAGGGGCCGGACGTATCTACTGCCGTGGAGAAGGCCGTGCACCAGGCTAAAAAAAATATGATTTCTGTGGCCGTAACCGAAAATAAATCCATCAGCCATCCGGTGGACGGGAAAATGTCCGCCGCCAGAGTAATCCTAAAACCGGCGAAGCTGGGGCATGGGTTGGTGGCCGGAGGACCCATCCGGGTCATATCCGAACTGGTCGGAATTAAAAATATCACCGCCAAAATTATCGGCCGCACTCCGAATAAATTAAACAACGCCAAAGCTACCCTGAATGCTCTACGGAAGCTAAAAGTATAATATGCAAATACACGATTTAAAACCTAAAACCAAATTTAAAATACATCGCCGTGTCGGACGCGGAGGCAAACGCGGCACCACTTCCGGCCGAGGGACCAAGGGCATGGGCGCGCGTGCCGGCGCCAAATATCGCCCGCCGGAAAGAGAGATACTGAAAAAAATACCCAAACTGCGCGGGTATAAGTTTAAGTCTATCCAAAACAAAGCGGCCATAATCAACCTGCATTCTCTGGAGACAAAATTTAAAACAGGGGACACTGTTTCTCCCGAGACCCTGCTTAAAGCTGGTCTGGTCCGCCGGATTAACGGCAGGGTTCCCAAAGTTAAAATACTGGGCATGGGAGAACTCAAGAAAAAATTGATTTTTAAGGATGTGAGTTTTTCCAAGAGTGTTGAAAATAAGATAAAAAGCACAAATCCATAAATTCCTTACGCCCAGCGAGCGATATTATGTTTAAAAAACTCTCTCTTCTTTTTACAGTCCCCGATCTGCGCCGCAAGCTTTTTTTTGTGCTGGGGATGCTGGTGGTGTTTCGGATTGCCTCAGCCATACCGGTTCCCGGTGTTGATCCGCTGCGTCTTAAAAGTTTCCTGTCCGGAAACCAGTTTTTTGGTCTGCTCAATATTTTTTCCGGCGGCGCGCTCAACAATTTATCCATCGCCATGCTTGGCGTGGGTCCCTATATCACCTCCTCCATCATTATGCAGCTGCTGACTATGATTTTTCCCCGTCTTAAGGAGATGTACCAGGAAGAGGGGGAAGCCGGCCGTCGCCGTTTCAATCAGTATTCGCGATTTTTGACGGTCCCGCTGGCTCTGGTTCAAGCCTATGGATTGTTGATTATCCTTATCCGCCAGCAAGTTATGCCAGCTTTAGGTTTTTCGGACCTTGCCTTCAATATGATAATTGCCACCGCCGGGACCTTGTTTTTGATGTGGATAGGGGAGCTCATTTCCGAAAAAAGCCTTGGCAATGGAGTCTCCCTCATAATTTTTGCCGGTATTGCCGCGGGCATTCCTTCCAGCCTGCAGCAGGAGCTTTTTACTTTTACTCCGGATAGAATCCCGGCCTACTTGGCTTTCTTGGCGGTATCTTTGCTGGTAATCGCCGGAGTAGTGATTATCTCCGAAGGACAGCGCAATATCCCGGTGTCTTACGCCAAAAGGATAAGGGGTATGCGGATGTACGGCGGCGTCTCCACTCACCTGCCCCTGCGGGTAAATCAGGCCGGAGTCATACCCATCATTTTTGCCGTATCCATTGTTTTGTTCCCGGGGCTTATCGGCAGTTTCCTGGCGGGAGTTCCCAATGCTTATGTCCAGAGCCTGTCGCAATTTCTTATCCAGCTTTTCAATAACCAATGGCTGTACGGCCTTGTTTATTTCCTGATGGTTTTTGTTTTCACCTACTTCTACACGGCGGTGACTTTTGATCCCAAGTCCATTGCGGATAATTTGCAAAAGCAGGGTGGATTCGTCCTGGGGATTAGGCCGGGACATCCCACCTCCAACTTTCTGCAATTTATTATCAATCGCATAACTTTGGCCGGTGGCCTGTTTCTGGGTATTGTGGCGGTTCTGCCTCTTATCGTAAGACCTATTTTCAATATCCAGGCTCTGGCTCTGGGAGGTACGGCCCTGCTTATCGTCGTCTCGGTGGTCTTGGAGACTATGAAGCAGATTGACTCTCAGCTCGTAATGCGCGAATATGATGAATAGAGATATATGGATTTATCCAATAAACTAACCATCATTATCATCGGACGGTCTGGCAGTGGCAAGGGCACCCAGGCCAATTTTGTTTTAAGGAGATTGCGCAAATTTGGCGTAAAACATCTTGAAACGGGACGGCTGTTGCGTCAGATTTTAAGCAAAAGAAATAACCCAACGACGGAAATCGCCCGAGAAGTTATGAAAAAGGGCGGTATTTTTCCATACTGGTTTGCCTCCTTCACCTGGGTAAAAGAAATGATAGAACAAGGAGCAGTGGCTTACCATATGGTTTTTGACGGCGCCGCGCGCAAAGTTGAAGAAGCTAAATTGCTGGATGATGTCGTGGAATGGCACGGCCGGCATCTGCCTATCGCGGTATATGTGGATGTCAGCCGGAAGGAATGCGTCCGCCGCCTCCTGCAGCGTCAGCGGGCCGACGACAATCCGGCGGCTATCAATCATCGTTTGGATTATTTTGAGACCGATGTGGTTCCCGTTATAAAATACTACAAAAAAAACAAGCGGCTTATTAGGGTAGCTGGCGAGCAGGAGCCGGAAAAAGTCTGGCAAGAAATAGATCGTAAATTGCGCATAAAAATCGGAGATAAATGGCCGAAGAGTTGATATGGCAGCTACTGTCAAAACTAAAGAGGAAATAGAAATATTGCGCCGGGGAGGTAAGATACTGGCCGAGATTTTGCAAGAATTGGCGCAAAAAACCAAGCCCGGCATATCCGCTCTAGAATTGGACAGGCTCGCCGAGAGCCTTATTTTAAAATTTGGCGGGGAACCGGCTTTCAAGGGATATGGATCGCCGCCGTTTCTCGCTACGGTTTGTATTTCGGTAAACGAGGGCGTGGTGCATGGTATTCCTACGGAAACCAAATTTAAAAGCGGTGATGTAGTCAAATTGGATGTGGGTATGAAATGGCCTGCCGGAAAAACAGGATTATTTACCGATACGGCCGTGACGGTGGCTGTCGGAAAGATTTCGGCGGAGGAAAAAAAACTGCTGCGCGTAACTAAAAAGGCGACGATGCTGGGTATAAAACAGATTAGGCCCGGCGCCAGAATCGGCGACATCAGCTCAGCCATCCAAAAAATACTTGATAAAGAGGGGGTAGGTATAGTCAGGAAACTGGCGGGACACGGGGTGGGCTACGAAGTGCACGAGGATCCCTTAATACCCAATTACGGTAAAAAAGGGACGGGGCTGGAAATTGTAGAAGATATGGTGCTGGCTATTGAGGTGATGACCACTTTGGGCAGCGGGGATGTAAAAGTAGCCCCGGATAACTGGACTTTTGAGTCCTCCGACGGCACCACTGGGGCCCATTTTGAACATACGGTGGTGGTGACAAAAAAAGGAGTGGAGATATTGACTATTTGATTAGTTATTTAGTTCCGCTCGTTTCGCTCGCTGTTAGTTGGCTAGTTAAAGAATTCTAAACTAGCTAACTAAAAAACTAGCTAACTGATTTATTATGCGTTCCCTCGGCATTGACTACGGCTCCAAACGAATAGGTATAGCTATCTCGGACGATGAGCGCCGCATTGCCTTTCCTTATAAAATCTTGGATAATGGAAAGAATATCGGAGATTTGCTGGAGGAATTAAGAAAAATTATAGATGAAGAGCTGGTTGATGAGCTTGTTTTGGGATTACCTCTCTCTTTTTCCGGCCAAGATACCCCGTCTACCCGGGAGGCGAGAAAATTTGGTGAAGAGTTAAGAAAGTTGCACCTGCCCTTGATTTTTCAAAACGAGATTTTGACGACCAAATCAGCCAAAGGAGGCGCCGGTAAAGGCTTTCCGGATGCCTCTGCCGCCGCGTTGATTTTGCAAGACTATCTAGACAAAATGACTAATTCCTAATGACTAAATAATTTCCAATGTCCAAATTTAGGAATTAGGTATTAGGAATTGATTAGAAATTTATGTATCTCTCCTGGATTATCCCTGCCTATAACGAGGAACGTAGAATAGAGAAAACCGTCCGCGAAGTGGATGTTTATTTGCGTTCCAAAAATTTTGCGGACGGCTATGAAATTATAGTGGTGGACGCCCATTCCAAAGACCGTACTTCGGATATTGTAAAAAATCTTAAGTCCTCCGTATCCAATCTATCCCTGCTTAGGGTTGACAACCGGGGCAAAGGCTGGGCGGTGAAGAAGGGGATGCTGGAGGCATCAGGGGACATACGGCTTTTTTCCGACGCGGATAATTCCACTCCGCCCAAGTATTTTGACGATATGGAGCACTTTTTTAAACAAGGCTACGACGTGGTAATCTCCTCCCGCGACTCCAAAGACGCCAAGGGCGCCACCCGAGATATGAAGGAGCCGATGCTTCGCGAGCTTATGGGCAACACCGGCAATCTGGTTATCCAGATATTTGGCGGGTCTTGGGGTATTTGGGACACTCAAAACGGGTTTAAAGCGTTGACAGCCTCCTCTTCCGAGAAAATATTTGGGCAAACGAGAATGGCCGGTTTTTCCTTTGATATAGAAATGATTGCCCTCGCGCGCCGCCTGCATTATAAAATAGGCGTTATTCCCATCCGCTGGCGTTTTGATCCGGACAGCAAGGTGACCATGTCCGCCTATCTGAAAGTATTCGTGGATGTTTTCAAGATTCGCCTGAATCTTATGACCGGGAAGTATAAGTTTTAATTGTTGAAATTTTAACATATCGATATTTTTGAACCTCGAAATCTCGCTATCTCGATATATTGATATCTCGATATTTTTTAAATCTTTAACCCCGATATCTCGAAATCTTGATATCTCGATATATTATACTTTTAATCTTTTCAATCTTTGCCCCCAAAACCCCGATATCTCGAAATCTCGCTATCCTTGCCCCGTACTGAAACCAGAGGTTTCTAGTACTGGGGTCGATATCTTGAAATATTTAAGTCTTTTCAATCCTTGCCCCAAAAAATAAACCCCAAAGAACTCGTTTTAGGGATTTGTTCCGCCCTGCTGGGTCTGGCCGTATTTTGGTTTTGGCGGGATATAGTATTAGCGGTGACTTCCGGCTCGGCAGACTATAAAACTATTGTTACGGCCCTCGTCCTGACTATTTTTTCGGCCGCCTTTTTCTCTCTTTCGGCCATTTTCATCCGCTTTGTCCGGCTGGCTTATCCGTCGGCTCTGGCCGGCACGGTTCTTTCTTTTCTTTTTATCCCGTCCTCCAATGGCATAGCGGCAGTTTTTCTGGCTTCTTCCCTGCTGGTTATTTTCTCTGTTTACAGGGTCCGGAGCGCATACGAGCGTTCACCCGATTTCCAAATGGGAACCCTGCTCAAAAGAGTCCTGCCTTTGTATTTTACGGTCCTCGCCATTATTATCTCCGTTTTTTACTACAACGCTATCCATCTGGATGGAGAAAAAACGCTTACCACCATTTTTCCCAAATCTCTTTCCTCGGTAGCGGTAAAAATAATATCCGGCCAGCTGAAATCCCTCGTCGGAGTTTCTGTCAAAATAAATCCAGAGTCTTCGGTGGATGAGGTAATTGGGCAAATATTGACGGAGCAATCCAAAAAAGACGGCCCAACAGCTCCGCTCTCGTCTAAACTTCCTCCTTCGGAGCTGGCTAAAATAAGGCAGGAAATATCGGTCCGCTATAAAATAACCCTGGCCGGGGACGAGAAGGTCTCGGAAGTTTTTCAGCGGGCGGTAACGGGCCGTCTGGAAAATCTGCTGGGGCCGTACAAAGAATATCTGCCTCTGATTTTGGCCGCCGCCCTGTTTCTGGCCTTGCGCACCGTCACCCTCCCGCTTTACTATTTGACGGTTTTGCTTGATTTCATTTTGATAAAAATCGCCGTATCTGCTAACATATTAAAAAAGGAGAAAAAGGAGATAGAAGCGGAGCGTTTAACGCTTTAAACCCCGATATCTTGAAATCTTGATATATCGATATCTTTAAACTTTTAAACTCGATATCTTGATATATTTAAATCTTTAAACTT
>CAYHON010000011.1:18920-21275 GCA_964358425.1 uncultured Candidatus Saccharibacteria bacterium
CGATATCTTTAAACTTTTAAACTCGATATCTTGATATATTTAAATCTTTAAACTTAAATCTGTGCCCAAAAAAGACTACTATACTATCCTCGGGGTGGCGCGCAACGCCACCAAAGAGGACATAAAAAAAGCCTACCGGAGTCTCGCCCACAAATACCATCCGGACAAGGGCGGAGATGAAGCCCGTTTTAAGGAAATCAATGAAGCCTACCAGGTGCTTTCTGATGAGCAGAAGCGCGGCCAGTACGACCAGTTTGGCGCTGTTTTTGAGGGCGGAGGGGCGCGCCAGGGAGGCTTTGACGGCTTCGGCTCACCCTTCGGCGGTCCAGGCTTCAATTTTGATTTTGGCGGCGGAGAAGCCAATAGTCAAGGTTTTGATTTTTCGGATATTTTTGAAGATTTTTTGGGTATGTCGGGCAATCGTCGCCGGACGGCCGAGCGCAAAGGACGGGACATAAAAATAGATTTGGAGATTTCTTTTGAAGAAGCTATTTTTGGCGGAAAAAAAGAAATAGATTTGTCCAAGCTTTCCAAATGCAGCCATTGCTCGGGCGGCGGGGGAGAGCCGGGTTCCAAAATGAAAACATGTCCCGAGTGCAACGGCAAAGGCAACACCCAAAAAAATCAGCGGACCATCCTGGGGTCTTTTACTCAGGTGACCACCTGCGCCGAGTGTCTGGGCACCGGCAAGCGTCCGGAAAAATTATGCCGCGAGTGTGGGGGCAGGGGGATAAGGCAGACCACCGAACGGCTGGAAATTTTTGTGCCCAAGGGTATGCAGGACGGCGAGGTGCTCAAAATAACCGGCAAGGGAGAATCGTCGCTGGCCGGAGGAGTGCCCGGCAGTTTGTATATCAGACTCCACGTTTTGCCGCACAAAACTTTTCGCCGCCAGGGAGATGATGTTATTATGTCTCTTTCCTTAAAATTGTCGCAGGCAGCGCTGGGGGACAACATAGAGGTTAAAACTTTGGACGGCAGTATAAATCTTAAAATCCCCGAAAGCACTCAAGCAGGCGATATGCTCAAAATCCGCGGTAAGGGCGCGTACGCGTCTTCGGGTTATGGACGGGGAGATTTGCTGATAGAAATAAAAGTGGAGATACCTAAAAAACTTAGCCGCAAAGCCAGGGAAAATCTGGAAAAATTGAGAGAGGAAGGATTTTAAGTATTGAAATCTCTGATATCTTGAAATATTTAAATCTTGATATATCGGTATCTCACTATCTTGATATATTGATATTTCTAAATCTTGATATATTTAAATTTTCTTAATTCTTGCAATCACAAAGACGCTTTTCCCGCTCTGGGGAAAGCGTCTTTTCTTTTTCTTGGATTCGCGTTTTACGGATTTGGTTTTTTTGATATTTTTGAATATTAGTATCTCGCTATTTTGATATATGGATATCTCGAAATTTCTAAATCTTGAAATCTTGATATATTAATATCTCGATATTTCTTAATTATCTTTTTCCACGATATTTCTTATTTGTCCGCTTTCATCAAACTCTGAACCCATGCTTTTGGCCATCTCATTGAGCCAATTATCCGCTTTAAACTCTTTTTTGTATTGCAGACCTGTCTTGCCGCCGGTTTTTAATTTGTATATAAAGCTTTGGATTAATCGCGAGGTTTCGTCGCAGAGTTGCAATCCATATCGAAATTTTGATATATCGATATATCCGATGTCATTTGCAATATACAATTGAGTTTTCACTTCCCCGCACGAACCTTTGGCGATAAAAAGATAATTCAAAAACTCCTGCCTTGTGCCGCGGTCAAAACCTTCCGCGATATTGGACATCACGGATACCGAAGCACGGCGGATTTGGTCCTGCAGCCCCCTGTCCATATTGAAATCTCGATATTTCGATATGTCGTACACAAACTTAGTCAATTCTCTCGCCTTCTGCCAACAGATTAAATCCTCAAATTGTTTTATGGAGGCCATTTTTGTATTTTGAAATCTCGATATATTTTTTATTTTTCTTTGGTATCTTGATATATTGATATCTCGATATCTCGCTATCCGGAGTTGAACTCGATATCTCGATATATTTTTACGGCGTCGTAGTCGCCGTACTCGTCGATATCTCGTTATCTGGATATGTCGATATATTTCTAAGGTGTTGTACTAGTAGCCGTGCTACTAGCTGTTACATCTGTCAGTGGTATTTCTGGCAGGGGAGTCGGAGACGGTACTGGCGCGGGAGCCGGCGCCCCCGCAATTCCACACCTCCCCTTCGTCTTCACCCAGTCGCCGTTTAATATCGCCGCGCAATACGGCTCTCCCGTTGCCTGGTCATACAACGTAATCCCATTGGGTTTTACGGACGACCCTACCTCCAGATTATT
>CAYHON010000012.1:0-9193 GCA_964358425.1 uncultured Candidatus Saccharibacteria bacterium
AGGTTCTAGCCAAACTGTAAAGACACACACACAATAAAATCCCCTTAAGGGGATTTTATTGTGTGTGCGGAGAGAGGGATTCGAACCCCCGTAGCCCGAAGGCGCGACGTTTACAGCGTCGTGTAATTGACCACTCTACCATCTCCGCAATATTAAATTTTCTAAGCCAGTGGAGGGATTTGAACCCCCGACCTTCGCTTTACAAAAGCGCTGCTCTGCCAACTGAGCTACACTGGCGGAAACCGAATAAGATTTTTAGATGGCTGTCGGGGGTGTTTCTTCCGGCCTATCCTGTATAGGCGCCGGCTCTTCCTTTAGGGGCGAGTAAACGGTTTGTATTTTAGCCACCCTTCTCCGGCGAGTTGCCGGACGGTTGACTTCTTCCATTTTGGGACGACGAACCCTTTTCACTATTTTTTCTTCTGCCCCAACCAATGTCGGCACCGGCTCTATTTTATTCGGTTCTGTTTTAACTTCTTCTCTTTGCAGAAACGAGTTAAAACTAGGCGTGGTCCGGGAATCAACGGTTATACTCCCAACCGAACCCTTAACCTTCATTCTTTTGACGAAGCTCACTACAATATTATCAAGTCGCATTATTACTATATGCAGGCGGTGAAGAGTCTTGCCCAAAAAGTCAAAGAAAATATCCCGATAATATTTTTCTTTATAAAAAGATTTCAGGTGTAGCAGAAAAAGTCGTATTTTAGCAGAGTCTCTTTTGAAACTCTGGGAAATCAAAGAATCCGGCACCAAGCTAAGCTTGGGTATTTTTTCGGAGACCTTAAACCACAACACCGACAAACTCACGAGAAAAATCAGACCTAATGTTATGTCTATGAAAAAACTCATACCCCGTATATCAACCTCGATAGGGCATTTGCATTATCTGCCGCTATCTTAGTTGGAGTTAAACTAAACCACTTTTTTATCTTGTCTAATAGACTTTAATAATCAAATGCCCCAATGCGGTAGATAATCGAGGTTGTATTACGGGGCATAGGTATATTTTAACCCCGCCCGGGTTATATTTCCAGTCTCACAAACTTATTTACTTTGATGTTTTCTCCGAAGCGTCCGCTGGCCTCATTGACCACCTCTAGGACCTTTTTGTCTTGGCCCTTCACGAAGGTCTGCTCCAAAAAAGATAGCGGCTCGAAATAGGCTTTCAACTTGCCATCCACAATATTCTCCAGCATCTCGGGGGGCTTGTTCATTTTTTTGGCTTCCTCCATGAAGCGGGCTTTTTCGGTCTGCCATTCCTCGGGCGGCACATCTTTAACCGACATAAATATCGGCTTCATGGCCGTCACATGCATGGCTAAATCATGAGCCAGCTCGTTGAAGCCGGGATTGCGGGCGACAAAATCGGTTTCGCAAAACACTTCCACCAAAGCGGCTATGCGGCCGTTGGAGTGAACATAGGATCCGATAAGACCCGCCTTGGTCTCGCGCGAAGCTCTTTTAAGGGAGGCGCTGCCTAATTTTCTTTCCAATAGTTTGAAAGCGGCCTCAAGATTGCCCTTGGCATCTTCCAGAGCCTTTTTAACATCGGAAATTCCGGCACCGGTTTTATCCCGCAATTCTTTTATTTGCTGGGCTGAAATTGACATTTTATTTTAAAACCTTCTATATATCTCTTAAGAACTATTTTGTGGGGGTTGGGTTGAAATAGCTTTCTGATCTTCAAATATTTTTTGACCTTCGCCTATAGCCTGTCCCACACGCGATACCATATATTTTACCGCCGGTAAGGCGTCATCGTTGGACGGGATGGGCCAATCAACCAAATTGATATTGGAATTGGTATCTACCAGAGCTATGGTGGGTATTTTCATTTTTTGGGCCTCCAAAACCGCGGTTTCGTCCTGGTTTATATCCACCACAAAAACGGCGCTGGGCATCTTCTTCAGCAGACGCAGACTGTCAAAAAAACGATGCAACTTTTCTATTTCCGTGTCTTTGCGGAGGCGCTCACCTTTGGTGTATTTTTCAAATCCGCCGGCAGCTCTTTCTTTTTCCAAACTTTCCATATATTCAATCCTCTTGCCGACAATCCGGAAATTGGTCAGTAATCCTCCTATCCATCTTTCAGTGACATAAGGCATTTTGAGGCTTTGCGCCACCTCGGCTACAATCTGGCGGGCCGCCGGTCGTGTACCCACCAAAAGCACCATACCCCCCTGGGCGGTTGTTTCTTTTAGGAAATTAAGCGTCTGGTCCAGCTTTTCCAGGGTTTTAGTAAGATCAAGTACCGAGATGGTATTGCGTACCGTAAAAATATACGGCCGCATGGCAGTATGATTTTTGCTCTTGACGTGTCCCAAGTGAACCCCCGCTTTAAGCATGTCTTCCAGCTCCTTGGAGTGAGCTATATTATCCTGTACGGACTGGCTATTTATGGTCAAATTGGTCATAGAAAGAAGTATATTATAAAGCCCCGCCTCTTGCAAGACCCAGGCAGAAATGCTACTATGGGCGGGTTATGAAAAAGGACATACATCCAGCTTATAAAGAAGCAGAAGTGAATTGCGCCTGTGGCAATTCTTTTAAGGTTGGGGCAACTAAAGACAGCCTGGCAGTTGAGATTTGTTCCAAATGCCACCCTTTTTACGTGGGCGGGTCCAGACTGGTAGATACGGCCGGCCGGGTGGAGAAATTCAAGCAAAGATTTGCCAAAAAAACCGAAGCCTCCCCATCTCCCAAAAAAGTCAGAGTCAAAAAATAGCGGTCCCCCGAGTCTGTCTTGGTTACTCAACCAAGACGGGTTTTATAAAGGGCCGTTTTTTGTTTACCCGCTTTTTCCACAAATCAGTTATAATATATTTATAGAAAAAGGTTAGGGTTATCTTAAAAAGAGTCTATGGACATTCAAGAACTAAAAAATAAACAGGAGGAGCTGCAAAAACAACTCGGGAAAAGCGAGGTTCTTCGCGATCCGCAAAAAATAAAAGAACTGTCCATGGAATTCGCCAGAATCGAAAGAGAGCTGGGCGAGCAAAAACAGTTGGCCGGAATTGAAAAAGAATTAAATGAGACCGAGGAAATACTAAGCGGCAATGACGAGGATTTAAAGAGCTTTGCTCTAGAGGACAAAATAAGACTGGAAGCTGAAAAGCAATTACTTCAGAAGAAAATGAATAAAAAAGAAGAGGCAGATCTGCCGTCTAATTTGATTATGGAAGTCAGGGCAGGAGCCGGAGGGCTGGAAGCTGCTCTTTTCGCCAAAGAAATTTTTGATATGTATAGCGCCTATGCCCAGAAAAAAGGCTGGAAGACGGCTTTGCTGGAAGAATCCAAAAGCGATCTGGGAGGATACAAAGAAGTTATTTTTGAGATTGACGGAGACGGGGCTTATGAGGCTTTACGCTGGGAGTCGGGAGTACATCGGGTCCAACGGATCCCCGAGACGGAGAAAATGGGGCGGGTACACACCTCTACCGCGTCCGTGGCTGTCTTACCCCTGGCGCGGGAGGTTGACGTGGAAATCCGCCCGCAGGATATAAAAGTGGAGTTCTTTCGCTCTTCCGGACCCGGAGGACAAAATGTAAACAAAGTGGAGACGGCTGTCCGGGTATACCATCTGCCGAGCGGAGTTACGGTGGTATCGCAAGAGGGCCGTTCCCAGCAGAAAAACCGCGAACGAGCCATGACCATTTTGCGTTCTAAAATCTTGGACTCCAAAATGCAGGAGGAAGCCAAAAAAAGAGCCGCAAGCCGCAAAGAGCAGATCGGCACGGGAGACCGCAGTGAGAAAATCCGTACCTATAATTTCCCGCAGGACCGCGTGACGGACCATCGTATCAAAGAATCCTGGCATAATCTACCTGGAATAATGGCGGGAAATATAGACGAGATAGTTGAGACACTATCTAAGAAAAATGATTAAAATCACGGCTCCCTCAGCAATCACTCCTCGCCAACACGTTCAGCCCGCTCCTGCGGCGGGACTCACTCCGTAAAATCTTGGCTTCTCCTCGTGAAGACTCGGAGACCAAGCAAGCCAAGCTTTTAAGGGTTGTCTCGGAGGATTGCATTCGGCCGTGATTTTTTGTTTTTCAAAAAAATAATCCCGCTCTGGCGAGATTAAAAATTAGAGATACGAGGTTTTACAGACAGTTTTTCAAGTCAACGTGTGTCTATTGAAATTAGTGGGTGTACAAATGGCAATAATAAAACTGATACCCAGCCATATCGCGCTTATCATCAGAAATCGTAAAAAGTGTTCTTGAAAGTACGCGTGACCGACCACAAACCAGACGAAAAAAGGCAGAATCATCTGTAGGTTACGGTCCCGCAGATAAAAGATAAAGTAATCAACGGCCATTACGGGCCATTCAATTACAGCCATCAGAAAATGAAACACGCCTTGGCGTAATGGCATTTTCTTCCAGTTATTCTTGAGACTCCAGAAATGCATAAAAGCTATAACCTGGCTAATCGCCAAAAAAACTAAAATCTGATAGCCGATTTTCATTTCGGATTCCATCTTGCGTCCCCTTTCTCAAAGACCTATTGATTGCTTACTATTTTTATCCTGAGCCCGTCGAAGGATTACAAAACTTTGTCTATATCCTTGGCTAGCGCGATAATCTGGCTGGAATACCATTTGCAAATGGATTTGGAACAATCCGGCTTGCCCGAAATATACACTCGGGCGGCCCGCATCTCCCCTTCCGTGGTTTTTGAGTCTGCTCCGGCATCGGCTAGCAAGACCGCCGCGGCCATAAAAGCATCAGCCGTATTCCAAGGACTGGGATGAGCTTTACCGGTCAATTCCGAGACTCGCGGCGCGTAACTCAACCAGGTAGTCGGCAAAAATTGAGCGGCCCCCATCGCTCCCCCGCACCCGTAATTGGGCTTGCGCGACACCGGAGTCTTGTCAGGATCAAGTCCTAAAGATGTAACAATACTGAAAAAAGCAGCCTTCTGCGATTCGGCGGTCTTGGTTTTACCCAACTTAACATAGCAATCGTAAAGGTCTTTCTTCCAGTTGCCGGTCCCCACATTGGTGCCGGCGGTTATAATCCCGTCTTCAAATTGTTTGCCGGTTTCCACCTCCAAGAGTGCTAAAAGAAAAGCCACACGGATACCGGTTTTTTTAGCCGCGAATTCCGCCGCCTGCACGGCGTTCTCCGCCGACACTCCGGCTTTCCCTAAATAAAACAACTGGTTTCGCAGATTAGTAATGTCTTTTTTCTTGCTGGACAACAGCTGTTGAAAAGTGCCTTCTTTGCCCCGGGTCAGACGAAGGAGATCATCTTTTTCCTTTTTTTTCTGGGCTAAAAACCGCCGCTCCACTTCCTGCAAAGCGCGCAGATTTTCCTGCTCACCCTTAAAATCTTCCAGTTCTATTTTATCATCCTCAAGATTTTTTTTATCCTCCTTGAGTTCGTTTAATTTATCATCTATATTGGCCTCCGTCCGCTGGACATTGTTTACGGTCGTAAAAAATTCCGAAAGGCTTTTGTTTTTAAATAGGGTAACCATCATACTTTCCTGGTCATAAAGATGCAGTAGAAAGAGGCTAGCCGACAAAGCTTCCTGATTTTTATCAATTCTCTTGATGGTGGAGCTTATACCGGAGTTTTTGCGTCCGATGTCTATATCGGCTCGGCTGACAGCCAGCGATAGACGCCTAACCTCCAGCTCTCTTTTTTTAACCTCGGTGTCCAGTACTTTGGTTTCCGAAGCCAAGCTCCGGCTTTCACTGCTTATTTTCTGCAGCTGGATATCTAGGGTCTTGGCCTCTTCTTCCAGTTGTTGAATCTTCTGCTCAATTTCGGCTTTTTGGCCGTTGTCCTCCGCTTCCTGGGCCAAGGCCAACGGAGTGCCTGTCACACCAAAGAAGAATAAAGAAATCAAAAACAAGAAGCTCAAGCGAGCCAAGACCCTATAAACCCCCACACCAAACGAGCGAAAAGTTAAGTCCACGCGAAGCGCATCGCTCGTTCTGGTGTGGGGGTGAATATATTTAATTTGTATGATTTTACTCAACTTAAATTTTTATCCGGTCTTCGGCGTATCGGTTTAGTTGCCGGACTTTTCTTCCACTTCAACTTCTTTTTCTGAGGCTGCTAATTCTTTTTTGATTTCTTGTTCAGTCTTCACTTCAGTAGTACTTTCTACCGGCGCCTCTTTAAGGGCGTCCAGATCAGCATCCGTGCGTGGAGCTTCAATCAAAGCCACTACTTCATCTACACCGGAAATCAACTTAATTCCCTGGGGAAGTTTTAAATCTCCAGCCGTCATCCTAGCCGAAATAACCTCCAGTCCCGAAATATCCACCGATAAATCTTTGACCAAATCCTGCGGCAAGGCTTCTATTTCCACCTCCTGCATAACTTTTACAAGTATTCCTCCGTCATTATCTATAGCCGGCGACTTACCGATAAAAACCAATGGTAACTTGGCTTTTATTTCCCGATCCATGCGGACGGCATAAAAATCGGCGTGGATGGGGTTTCCCCTTACGGGATGATTTTTGATATCGTGAATAAGCACGTTGAACTCCTGTTCCTTGGAATTATCAGTTACCTGTAATTTAATAAGAGTGGATTCTCCGGCATTTTTATATATCTTCTCAAAATCCTTGGCCAATACAGAAATAGACTGTGATTTTACCTTTTCACCATAAACAACCCCCGGCATAAGGCCGGCTTTGCGGAGTGGCTTAACTGCTCTTCCTAGTTCTGTTCTTGATTTAGCTTTAAGTTCTAACATAATATTTAAACTCGTGAACCCCCACACCAAACGAGGACATGCGCCTTTGGCGCAAAAATAAATCGTTTGGAATGGGGTATTTCTTGCACACCCTTACTTCCCGTAACAGAAGACCAAATAGTTTATCAGTCCTCGTTTGGTGTGGGGGTGAATTAAATACCCCATATACGGGGTAGATATCTAAATAACCTTACAAAAGGAATATTAACACAAAACCAATAAAATAGAAAGTCAGACTTCCCTAGTAAGCCTTAAAATGCCTTATTTAAGCCATTTTCACCCCAACACCTATTCCTTAAAGGTCTATTTTATAAAGCAGGGCTAAGACGAAGTCGCCTCGCGGCTTATGCCTCTATAATACCGAATCCTCGAGCAGAATAGGTGTGGGGGTTTAGGAGTTTTTGCGATCTCTCTTGATAACCGCCCAATGGTATAAATAAAGGGGTATACCGACCAGCATAAAGGCCAGGGCATTGGCCGCCTCCTGTTGGCGCCTTGCCTTTACATAATTGATTTTGGCCTGGTTTTCCTGCCAGTTTTTATATTCTACCACCCAGTTGTTCAAAGTTGTCTTCTCTTCGGAAGTAAGCTCTATCTTTTCTTTAAGAGCAACTTCGCCAATACCCTGTTCTTTGGCTACGGGACGCGATTCAATAGCGCCATAAGGAGGATACGGGGGCGCTGGTTGGAAATTTTCAACCTTATCCGCCTCCTTAAATACATATATTTTTAAGGCCATATCCAGCATCCTTACCACCCCGATGATAACCAGGGTCAAGCCAACTAGGGCGAAAAGGTAGAGATATATGGTACGAATCAAAGAGTGTTTTTGAGGCATAATTTTTTATTTTATTTACTGGCTAATTGTTTTACTTGCAGGGCCAGCGCCGCCAGAGTCTGCAACATGGAAGCCAAAGCGGCGGCATCATTTCCGGAATAGGAAGTGGCCGGAGCATTAAGGTTGAATTTAGGGCTGTCTTTGAAATTATTCGGATAGCTTATGTTCCAGATTCTTATTTGATAATCATTCCCGGTAGCCAAACTTGTCGGTATATTCCAATTATAAGACCCATTGTTGGGGACATCTACCGCAATAAAATCCTGATATGAATTGTTTTTGTAGAGACTAAGGCGGGCAGTGGACAAAATGCCGGTGTTGTCGGAAACAGTCCATTTTATGGTGTAAGCTTTACCCATGGTCAAAGTTTCCTGGTCAACCGGGGTTTGGAGAGTAAAGACCGGGGCAGCAGGATTTACGGTGACAGTTACACTACTATTTACTGTACCCGAAGTTCCGGTACAACTCAAAGAGAAGGTATATGAGCCCGCTGACGCGTAAAGACTGCCCGTAAGATACGTTCCGTAAGTTGCCTGATTTCCGGTCCAGTCCCCTCCCGCCGTGCAAGATGTCACCTGACTAGATGTCCAGGAAAGAGTCACGGGGTTTCCGTCATTTACGGTTGTGGCTGATGAAGTAAGGTTTACATAAGCCGAAGTGGAAGACGCGGTTCCTCCGCTTGCCGGCGGAGTACCTGCGGGAGGAGTAGTAGGGGTTGTGGTAGTGGCGGGAGTAGCGCTAACCGGAGCCGATACGGAGAAATAAGGACTTACTTTGGAAGCAGACAAAGTTCCGTAAGCGGCATTGTAATCCACTATCTGGATCTGGTAATCGCTACCAGCCTCAACGCTGGTTGGTATAGTCCACGGATAAGAAGTGGGCCAAGCGTCCGGTGATGAGGCATAACTTAACCAAGCATTTTTAGTCTGTCCGCCCTTAAGCAGATATAACGCGGTGATTTGATTGGAAGGAAAAGTTCCGTGGTAAGCCCAATTCAAAGTATATGTTGATCCGGCTGACCAATTTTCTCCTCCGACCGGATAAGATATAGAAATGCTCGGAGCCACAGTCGCCGGCGGCGTGGAGGTAGCAGTCCCCGGTGTGGTAGTTGCGGTGGAGCTGGCGGACGTTAACGATGGAAGCGGAATTATCGAAACATCTGTCGTTGTCCCCGTAGAAAATACTTGCGGCTGATTTTGGGCTACGGACAAAGCTGTACTTTCCTGCAAAGCCTCGGTTTGCACCAGACCGCCGATTATTTTATTGGCCGCCTCGCGGCTTTTTACTCCAAAATAACCCGTAGGGTTCACGCCACTCGCGGTTTGAAATTTTTTAACCGCTCCTAAAGTAAGCAGGAAGAAATTGCCGGTAATCGGACCGCTGTATTCCCCCCGCTCGGTTAGAAACTCCTGCAGATTTTTCACATCCGGGTCATTTTTCATCCCGAAATATAGATTTTTTTCAAAGGTGGCTATAAAACCGAAATTTTCCTCCGATACCGCCTGTTCATTGAGACCCGATGAACCTTGTAAGACTTTAAGCTGTTCAATCAGAGCTTGCAGTTGCGCTTGCAACTGCTCAACCGTAGGCTGCGTGCTTTGAGCGCGGGCCAAGATGGGCATCATTACTACC
>CAYHON010000012.1:9293-21143 GCA_964358425.1 uncultured Candidatus Saccharibacteria bacterium
GCTCCGTTTACGCCATCGGTAATAACGGTTATTTTGGGACCCAGTTCGGATATCATTTGCAAAAGTTTTTTTATTTCTTCCTCTTGAGTGCCTAAAATTCTCCGGGCTTCTTCTTTATTGCAAAAAAACACATCAGTCCGCTTGTAGATGCCTGCTATTTTTTCCTTACCGAATTTTATCTGAAAAGTGCCGGGTTGAAAGGCAAGTTTAATTTCCGGATGCGCGGCCAAATATTTTTCCAATTCCGCGTGAAAAGATAAAGAATCCTCCCCCAGAGAAGATAAATAAACCCATGCCGGTGTTCCGATATCAGGCAAAGAATAAGGATATTTTTCATGTTTTATTAAAATAGTGCGATCGCTGCCATACCACAAAACATAGTGGTAGTTGGTCTTAATCCCCTGATGTTTTTTAATAAACTCCGTCGCTACTTTTTCCGAATCCAAAACATCCAGACACTCCTGCCCGAAATAATCGTCTCCCAAATTTGATACGAGAGCGCTTTTCAAGCCAAGACGCGCGGCTGAAACGGCAGCGTTTGGGCTATTGCCCACCGCCGGCACCACCCAGACATCCTCAAATGGAACTTTGTCCGCAAAGCGCATACACAGCTTGCAGTTTTTTTTGTGGTCATCGCAGATAACCTCCGCCTCGCGGAGCTTAATAAAGGCATCGGTGACTATATCGCCGATAGCTATAAAATCGTAATTACTCTTCATATCTGGGAGCCAAAAAATTCAAAAGTTCTATAAATCCGGCGTATTGGTACTGACCGCCCATATACGAAGTCTTACAGCCGGACAGATTATAAAGCGTAGTTGTCTTATCATTGTTTTGTTTGGGATTGGGGTTGGCTGGATTTTCCTCCGCTATTTTATTGCCGGGATCTACCGTGGCTTTTATACCCATGCTGGGACGCTCGCAGGTCATGCCCAAAATATAGGGAGTGTTGAATTTGACCTCAAGAGTCATGCTTGCTCCGGGAGCAAGCGATAATGGTTCTTGGGCCGCGCCGGGAGGCCAGGAAGAAAAAAAAGAAAATCCTTGCAAGTAGCCCCCTAAATCAGCATTGCCATAAGGACTTACTTTAGTAAGTTTCAAGTCAAAACCAGTAGCCGTAGCCTTGCCGTTATTTTTTATAACAACGGTCACGGAAACCGGCTTACGGTCAGTTATGGGAGAGGACATGCTGACTGATTCCACCACCAAGTCTGGCTTGTAAGTCGTCGCGGGACTGATGGTTAAAGTCTTATTAATATCCAACCTGCCGCCTGAACTGCAAGTGATGGTAAAAGTATTGGGCCGGGTGGGTTTGAAATCATAATATCCTATCGGATCCAAAGAAAATAAAAATCCCGCATCAGGGTCAAGCTGGGCGATACATCCTTCTGGAACAGCATTATTAATATTCCAGTTTATTCTCCAGGTTCCCTCACCGCCCGCCAAAGGAGCGGCTTGCAGAATAACTACAGATGGAGGTTTGGCGGCGTCAACGGTGGGCAGAACCTGTATCGCTACAGGCGCGGATCCCACCGGTTTATTCACGCGAACCGTTACTTCTTTGGTTATATCTCCATAGGGTCCACGACACATAATGGAGTAGTTTTTATCTTCAGTTGGACTAACTTCATGAGATCCTGCCCAGCCGATTGATTGGCCTCCGTTAAAGACATCTTCCGAATCAAAATAACTATAACAATTATCAACTCCTCCTGAATCCCAACGGATGACCGTTTTCTTTCCCAAATCTACCGTAGTGGGTTCCGCCCAAACCGTAAGGCTGGGAGAGATTTTAGTCACGGTTATTTTTACCAAGGCCTCGCTGGTTTTTTTGCCATTTGAGCAAAGTATGGAGTGTTCTGTGGTCTCGGAGATATCAAAGGTTACCATACCTTTATACTCAAAGGATGCCGTCCTATCCCACGTGCTTGTGCAGAGGGCATTGGAATCGTTCGCTTCCCACTTGATTTCTACTTTGGCCGGACCCCCTAGAATTCTATCCGGAGAAGCTTTTAAGACAACTTGGAAACCTGAACTTAACGGCGGTACGATTGGAACCGCGGTTGAACCACTGCCCGTCGATACCGTAAATCTAAAGGACTGGCAATCATTGCGGCTTTTATCGGCGTTTAATGAACATAAAGAAAGTATGTGCTCACCAGCTTCAGCTATCCAGAGAGGGGCTTGCACTTCTTGTTGTTTGCCCGGAGCAAGAGACCCTATCTTAATACCCTCCGGCGACATGGGAGCAGAGTCCATAACAAACCAAGCTGTAGACGGCTCTGATGGGCCGGTGCCTTCGTTGGCTATATATCCTCCAAAAAATATATTGCGTCCGACTTCAAGATTGCCTATGAGCAGTTGCGGAGTTCGCACAACCAGTTTGGCGCCAGACGCATCCCCTGTTGGCGAGGTTGGAGTTTGGGATGGAGTACCGCTAGTTGGCGGCAAATTATCAATCGGGGCAGTTGATGGAGCGGTGGGAGGAGTACCAGGGGGATTAACTGGTGGAGTTGTTGGCGGAGGCGGCGTACTGATATTAGTCACATTCAAGGGTACGGATATTACATTGCTTTTATAAGGCGTGGCGTTGACGTTTATCTCTAGTGTATATTCTCCGGAATTTTTGACGACTATCGTATATTTCACCGCCATCGTTTCTCCAATGTCCAGATAAGACGCTTTGGAGTTATTTCCGAAATATTTAGGTCCGTCCAAAACACTCACGTTGCCGGTAGTGCTTGGTTTAAGACGCAACTCCGGTTTAAAGTTTAACAACGGCACTGTTTTGGTACCCTCGTTGGTAATGTTATAAGAAAAACTTATTTTCAACCCCTTTTGCGGAGAAGCAGTCTCTATTTTCAGGCCAGAGACCATAAGTTTTGGCTCCTCCGTCAGATAGGTTATGGAAAAAGGCTCGGAAGTTGCTTCCGTCGAAACAGTTTCAACTTCCGTGGCTGTAGGAACATAGGTCATTTTAACTTGATATAAATCACTCGTATCCATTTTGCCCGTTATCCTCCATTTGAATTTGTCCGTTCCCAGACCACAGGGAGTTAAACCAAATTCAGATTTTCTGACTTTGTATGTTTTGCTTTTGCCTATAAGTTCCAAGGCGCCAAAACCCGCCGGGACATTACCCTTGCCGCACCATTCAATTTCCAAAAGATCACCCGTCTTCAGCTTTTCTCCTCCTCTGGGGACAACTATCGATATGGAAAAAGGCTCTTGACTGGCGGCGGCTGCCTTGGCCGATCCAGAAAATCCAACTTCCTCCGCGTTGAGCCCGGCCATTTCTATGAACATCCTATTCACTACATCCCGCGTGGAGGCATCCAGTACTCCGGTAGGATTGATTAAATTATTCTTTTGAAAATTTTTAAGAGTTGCTTGAAATTCCGAGTCAAACTGGGCATTTACATCACCCTTCCAATATCCCTGGTCATGTAAAAAAGCCTGCAGACGGGCAATTGCATCCTCCACCAGCCCATTTTCATCGGGAGCCATACCCATACGCAGGTCCTGGTCAAACTGGTAAACTATAGGGAGCTCTTGCTGATTATCCAAGGTCTGGGCTTGGCTCAAAATTGGTATGCTGATAATAGCTAGCAATATCCAGAAAAAATTTTTTTTCATTATGATAGGTCCGGAAGACCGCCTAGTCTAGTCCGGTTTATTAAAAACTTAATATATCCAGTATACAGCTATTTTAAAAAGCATAAAAACAGTCTTTCCACAGAGTCAGGAAATTTGACCAATAAGTTCTGTTAGGGCTTTCTCTGGGGACGGATTATTAAAAATTGCCGCGCCAACCACAAATAAATTGGCTCCGGCTCGCGCCAGCTGACCGATGTTTTCAATATTGACTCCCCCGTCTATTTCTATCCGGCAATTGGGGCAAACCTCCCGCAGATGCTTTAACTTTTCATAAGTATCTTCGGCCATTTTTTGACCGGAGGGACCAGGATTTACAGCCAAGACGTGGATTAAATCAATTTTTTTAAGCCACGGTTTTAGCTTCCCCCAAAAAGTATCCGGTCCTATAGATAAACCGACTTCTGTGCCCGCTTCGTGGTATTTTTGGATTATAAAATCTATGTCTTTGGTTGCCTCCAAATGGACAATAACTCTTTTTATCGGACTGATTAGCCATTGTCCGATATGTTTTTCCGGATTTTCTACCATCAGGTGTACCTCGACCTTTAGTGAGGTTTGGAGCAAGGGCAAATCCGCCGGATTATGCCAAGTCAGATGCTTGCTAAAAATCCCGTCGGTCACATCTAAGTGGCACCACTGGACATATGGCTCTACCTTTTTTACTTTTTCTACTATCCCTTCAAAATCAGGAGAATTAATGGAGGGAATTATTTCAATCATATCGTAACTCGGGCGCGGTCGAGTGGTATTCTGCTTGCAGACCATGGGAGGAAGCGATTTGCTTGGTTTCCACCATAGGTGGAAAAATCGCGACGAGCAATGAGTGAGGTTTTTCGCTGGAAAAAACCGTAACGTGTCTGCGGGCAGGATACCCGAGGGAACCGCGTCAATTATTTAAAATTTTTCTCTTCTATCTCTTGTATTTTTTTGAGCCTCCTCACATTCCTATCCTCTCCGCTAAATTCCTTACCCAACCAAACAGCTGCTATATCTTGCGCCTCCTCCGCTTTAAGCCAGTCTGAAGCCAATACCAAAACATTGGCGTCCTCATGTTCACGGGACTGCGCCGCCACTTGATTGTTGAACCCTAGTGCCGCCCGCACCCCGCGGAATTTATTGGCTACTACATCCACTCCGTGCCCGGATCCACAGATTAAAATACCGCGGCTACTGGCGGGGTTCTCGGCCACTTTTTCCGCCACCTCTTTCGCAAAATCCACATAGTCATCACTTTCGTCATAGATGTGAGCCCCCAGATCTTCTGTTTCCAGCCCCCGGCTTTTTAGAAATTTTTTGAGGTTTTCTTTCAACTCAAAACCTCGGTGATCAGCTCCGATGTATATCATGCCTATATGATACACCCTTTTATGAGCAAAATAAATCCCACACATAAATTATGTGTGGGATGCAGTTAAGTTGTCCTTATTTTTTGGGACTTCTGTCTTCTGAGAAAATCCTGTCAAGTTCGACTTTTAGCTCGGCCAACTCCGCTTCTTTAAACCATATTTGCCTCGCCAGAGCCGCCACTTTTTCGGTTTTGTCACGGGGATCTTTTTTTAACTGTTCAGTTAAAAACCTGGCCACCGCTGGAGCTTTTTCTACAAAGACGTCCCTCTGGGCGGAGGTTATCTTGCAATTGACGACAAGCTCGTCCAGCTCTCTTGAATCAAACGATCCTGTTTGCATATCAAAGCCGATTTTTAAATTCTGGCCCAGGACGTCGCAGTTTACCAGAGTACGGACAGCTTCAGCAACAATTTCCGCGTCTACAAACTCAACTCCAAGATCTCCTGTTTTTGGCGGCAGGTCGGATAAATCAATCACTTGACTTCTGTTTGCCATCAGGGTTTTCCTTTCGGATAAGCCGCTAAATATTTTAAAACATCTTTTACGCTGTATTGATAGCACGCACCTGTTTAAGACGCAACCAGTCGCGAGTTTATTTTTATGTTCTGTAAAATACCCACCCCAATCAGCAAAACCATCAGGCTGGACCCGCCGTAGGACACAAAAGGCAAAGTGAGGCCGGTAATCG
The DNA here is from genome assembly GCA_964358425.1 of uncultured Candidatus Saccharibacteria bacterium. Taxonomy (GTDB): domain Bacteria; phylum Patescibacteriota; class Minisyncoccia; order Sungbacterales; family HO2-52-23; genus CAYHON01. The sequence continues at coordinate 14,986 of CAYHON010000012.1, forward strand.
GCATAATGCCCATATTCATGCCAATATGGATAAAACTCTGGACAAATATAAAGGCGGCAAAACCCAACGTATAGAGACGGGAAAAATTATCTATAGAATGCATGCCGATTTTAAGCGTCCGCCAGAGGACAATTAGCAAAAGACCGAGCATAACTGATACCCCGACAAGCCCCCATTCCTCGGCGTATGACGCGAAGATAAAATCGGTCTCGGCCTCCGGCAAAAAGTTCAGCTGAGATTGGGATCCATACCCCATCCCCTTGCCCCATATTTTTCCGGAGCCGACGGCGACCATGGACTGAATCATTTGGTACCCCGTGCCTCTGGGATCGTTATACGGGTTCAAAAAAGTATTTATCCGGGCTTTTTGGTAAGGTTTTAGGGCAAAATTCCAGGACAAAAATCCAAGGGCGGCCACCAGTAGCACGAGCGCCAAAAAATGCCTTATTTTAATGCCCGAAAAAATAATCATGGCCACCCAGATAGCCGCCAAAATCATCGCCGACCCCAAATCCGGCTGCAGCAAGACCAAACCCAGCGGCAAAGCCAAGTAAAGTCCGGAGACTATCAGGTGTTCCAGCCGGTATATTTCAATGTGCCTTTTGGAAAAAAATTTGGCGAGCAGGATTATCAAAACCAGCTTGGCCATCTCTACCGGCTGAAAAGAAAAACTCTGAAATCGCAGCCAGGATTCATGACCCCTAACTCCCAAACCGATTAATAAAAGGACTGTTAATAAAAATATGGTGAGCAGATAAAATATAAAGATTATTACTCCTTGAGTTTTAAAAATACGAAAATCTGTAAGACTGGCCGCTACCATAAGCACCAAGCCAAAGAAAGCCCACACCAATTGACGCTGAAAATAACGGAAGGGGCTCGCGGCAGAAAGACTAAAAAGAGAAAGCAGTCCCAGCCCGACCAAAAACAAAACAGCCCCCATCAGGAGCCAGTCATAATTACGAAGGTGTTTTTGCAGGTTTTTTATCATGGCGTTCCCAATATAGCTGAGGGGTCAAATATATCAACCCTGGGATCTATTTCTAAGGTAGCCACTTCTTTTTTAAAAGCAATCGGCCAAGTAGATCTTATATCCTGGCTTGTGCCCGCTAAGAGATTGTCTACCAGAGTGCGGTTTACCCCTAGGAGATTGCCGTCGCTATCCAAAGCCAGGATTACCACCTCTACCCTGCGAAAACTATAAGAAGTGCGGTTGGCTAAAGTCGCCTCCACCACTCCTTGTTTTTTATCTCCGCTGTCTTCAGTAGTATAACGTCTTCTTTCCACCACCAAGCTTGGACGGCCGGTCTGAAAAAATTTCCAATCAACCTTAGTAATTCTAAACTCCACTCTGATGGGCTCCCGGGTAGTTTCCAGATTGGCTTCAATTATATGAGCTTGTTCTTGCGGAAACAAAAAAGTGCTGCCGGCTCGGCGCGCCACCACCCCCAGAGAATCAAAAAGGGTAAATTCATACTCCACATTGGCCGAAGACAAAACTTCATTGGGATTTCGCACATAGGCTGCCACGTCGTAATCGTTGGGACGTACTGCCACCGATTTGGCCCAAAAAATTGAGATGGGGGCCGGATTACGCAGCTCGCAAGGAGCGCAGGGTCCGCCGCAGTCTGTCTCAACCTCTCCCTGGTTTTTTCGCTGATCGGAGCAAGTAGGTGCCGGTATCAGTTTACGGAAATTTTGCAACGCAACATAGCCGACTACAAAAACGGCTATAAGTACTACTATCAGCTGCCTTCGGCCTCGCCAGGAAAACATGGTTTTATTTCAACGAGCGAGGAGCGAAATGAAAACTTGTTTTCATTTCATCCGAGCGACGTTGAAACAAAGGGTTAATACCCTTTATAATAGCATTTTTTCTACGAATAAAAAAACTGGTGGATAGTATCCGCCAGTCAACAGTTCAAACTTATTTTATCCCTCAAAAATTTCTTTTTCTATTTTTTCGGCTCCCAGATCTTTTAAATAGTCCAGCATATTATCGCTGGTGGGTCCGTCCTGCTTCCAGACAGAATCTAAATCGGAGTCACGTGTCCAGCCGTAAACAGCCGAAGGACCGCATCCTTGCTTCGTAAAAAATTTGCCCGAGGAGTTTTTTATGACAAAGAGCATCTGTTATCCCTTTCTTTAAATTTTAACATTGAGTTCTGTGGATGTCCTATATCAGCTGTAACTACCTAAGCCTTAATTTGGTTTTTTAGTAAATCAAAAAACCTTTTGGATGCCGGCGTACCCTACTTTCCCAGGACCGGATTAGGTCCAAGTATCATCGGGCCTGCGCGCTTTCACTTCTCTGTTCGGAATGGGAAGAGGTGGGCCACACGCAGACAAAACACCGGCAAACAAAAGGTTTTTTGAAAAATCTTTCGCAGTCTAATAATTTCTGGTCAATCCCACACATAATTAATTATGTGTGGGATCAAAACATTGATCCGCAACGTATAAATTTATTAGTACCTCTCGGCTGAATCCATTACTGGACTTACACCTGAGGCCTATCAACGTGGTCATCTCCCACGAATTTAAGATACCTAATCTTGAGGCCTGCTTCGCGCTTAGATGCTTTCAGCGCTTATCACGACCGAACATAGCTACCCAGCGGTGCCGCGGGCGCGACAGCTGGTACACCAGAGGTTCGTTCATCCCGGTCCTCTCGTCACATATTCCATTATCACTAATGGGGTAGACTATATCTTCATCCGATCGCCTTGTGGCGATTTAGGATGTCGGCGTATTATAGTTCCAGCAAGCTGGAACTATCTTCACCGAGCACTCAATTTGCACAACTTCGTTTTTTCGCGAAGCGCGGTGCAAATTGAGTGCTCGGATCCAGTCGTTACGGGGTCAATCAAGCACATATTTTTGGAGGTCAAATATATCTATTCTATACTTGACTAAACTCATTACTTATGCTATAATTAGGACATAGTTCTATATTTGTGCCTATTTTTGTCCTTTTTTAATCACAAATGATCTTATTTCCATCCTTCATAAAAGGAGTACGGTAATGCGACCAAAAAAGTTATCAGCAGTAATGAGGATGGGGAACCCGCCAGCTTTCCCCTACTATGCCGATCTCGTCATTCGCGACGGAGACCGCTATAGTTCTGCGGATTCCAAATTCTGTCGCAGAAGGGAGCTTTCTGCAGTTGTGGCTGATCTCCAGGAGTTTGGCCACGGAGTACTGCAACGTTGCCCTGACAGTAAATGCGAGATCATGGTCTTCAAACTACAGAAGAGACTCAAAATCGAGTAGCTTCGTCGAAGTTTGAGGACAAACAACCATAGCACGGACTTTCTTCAAGAGGGTTCGTGCTATTTATTTTCTCCAAAAATATGTGCTTGACGACTTCCCACGGTATTAACTTTAATCCGTTTTTTTCAAAAGTTTCTGGACCGAATGGCTTTTGCAAATTAAAGTCTTCACCGTTATTAGCCGCTTTGTCATCACGGATTACTCCGTGAAGTAGCAAGGGACTTTCGTCCTACTAGGGACGACCCCTCTCAAGTATCCAAACGCCTGTAGTAGATAGGAGACCAACCTGTCTCACGACGGTCTGAACCCAGCTCACGTAACTTTTTAATTGGCGAACAGCCAAACGCTTGGGAGCTTCTCCACCCCCGCGCTAAGTTGAGCCGACCACTTTACTAATTCCATTATTACTAATGGCGTAGACTATACCTTTGTTTCAGTATCCACTGAAACACCAGCGTGTTAGCCACCGCAAAATGCGATGACTCCAGTCCCTATTGAGACTAAGTCGTTACGGGGTTATGAAATCCAATTTTGTACTTCATTGTTGGAATGATGTACGGATAAATTACTTTAACAATTTTTTTCGTCTCTTGAATATTGAAATACATGCGAAATCCCTTATTTCTATCTTTGTAGAAATTCGAATGAATATCATATTTTGAGACGAGAGCTGCCTGCAATAACTGTATTTCCGGCAATGAGAATGAATATGTGCTGATATCTATTTTACCCCTTGAGTACGAACCGTCGTCCATAATCCATACTGCTAAGACAACCGGATTTATAGCATCCTTAATCTCTTCGGATATTATTTTCTTTCCACATTTATATCCGTTACGCGTATAGAATCGAACATATATTTCTGTAAATAATCTGTGGCGGATAGTTCTAAACCACCATGATTTTGCATACCTTAATCCATTTTCTTTATAGCGAAAACTCAAATTAGGTTGTGTCAAAACCAGTGGTTTTAGTATCTCATACTTCCACATAACATATTCCTTCTGCATTAAGCCGTGCTCTATTTTAAAGTTAGCATTGACCGCTCCTTCGCCCATTCTCATGGTTGCATCCCCCAACATTGATCCAACAATGAGAGATTTTTGCAAAGAAGTAATAACAGCTGACCTTTTTATAGCCAGCCATTTCTTCTGGCAATGCTTGCTTTCATAACTTCCCACGGTGTTGACCATATAATCAATTATAACATTTAGTGAGCTGTTATTATATGGCTTTCTCCGTTATGAGCTGATTTATTACCTCGACATTCGGCATGTTTATCGAGGTGCCGAACTCCGCCGTCGATAAGGACTCTTGGGCGGAACTAGCCTGTTATCCCCGGAGTAGCTTTTGTCTGATGATCTTTGGCCTTGTTCTAGCAAGTACCATCGGTTCACTAAGCTCTGCTTTCGCACCTGCGCGACATATCCGTCTTGCAGTCAAGCCGGCTTTTGCCTTTACACGTCCAGCTCCGTTTCCATCGGAGCTAAGCCGACCTTAATAGACTCCTCCATTACTTTTTGGGAGGAATGTGCCCCACACAAACTGCCCACCAGGCACTGTCCCGATTGGCTTTCCCCGTTCTTTTGTCTACGAAATTCTTATAATTAATTGTATCTTTCGCATACGGCAATTAATTAATTTTCCCAAACTAAATAAAAGTAAACAAAAGGACGGGGTTTCCAATCGGTTAGAATTTAAAATTTTACAGAAGAGTATTTCACTGACGACTCCATCCCATCCGAAAACAGGACATCAAAGTCTCCTCTCTATGCTACGCAGCAAAACCTTAAACTCAATACCAAGCTACAGTAAAGCTTCCGGGGTCTTTTCGTCTAACTACAGGTAACCGGCATCTTCACCGGTATTGTATTTTCACCGAGCTCCTCGTTGAGACAGTCCCCCAGTCGTTGCGCCTTTCGTGCGCTTCGGAACTTACCCGAAAAGGAATTGCGCTCATATTGTTACTCTGTATTCCTTGTCATTCTGAGCGTTAGCGAAGAATCTAGATCCTTCACTTTATTCAGGAAGACGGAAAAATACACGGTCGATACATTTCTGATCGACTCTCCATGTCGCCATAGAGTTCGGACTATATCTTCTCCAATGTTACATCGGAGTCTGGCGTGTAGTCTCTGGGGATTTTAGAAACGTGCTTTTTTACGATTCATTGCGCCAATAATTTTCAAAATCTTATTCCGCCCAGTAGTTTCAAGATGCTTCTTTTGAATCATCATGTGCACTACCCGTTTAAAGATTTTGAAATCTTTATTCTTATACGTATATAGTGGAAATCTATCAAAAAATGGAATTATTCTTTGTTCCAAATCATTAAGAGCTCTCACACAATATCTGTATAGATGTTCGTTATGATTATCGTATCTTTTATTCACAAAGATATTACCGCACTGAAAAAATCTTTGTATCTTTTCCAGTGCCAATAAACTCTTTGCGCCTTGAGTTACTACGAATTCTGGAAAAATTTGCTTTCCAAACCGTGTCGTCTTGTTGTTGATTACGGCGATTGAAAAACAACCTTCTCCATCAGTAAATCCGGTAACCCAATAAGCAGTTTCTAGCCTTTCCTGCTGATTGCCTGCACCGATAACTTTTTTACTTGGCATAATATATTTTTATATGGACGTATTATACCATAGTAGTTTCGGATACTCCAGGTATTCCAGCATATAGCCAGATTTTACTAAGGCAATGCATTCACCTTAGAACAGTTATAGTTACTGCTGACATTGACGAGGGCTTGAGACCCAGAGCCCTACAGATAAATCCATAGGACAAGAATCTTTAACCTTCTCGCATTGGTCAGGCGTCAGCCCCCATACATCCTCTTGCGAGTTAGCGGGGACCTGTGTTTTTGGTAAACAGT
>CAYHON010000013.1:0-19590 GCA_964358425.1 uncultured Candidatus Saccharibacteria bacterium
GACCATGCTGGCCAAACTTTCTATGGTTTTCTACGAACACTACCTTCGACCGCGGGGAGTTAGATTATTTATGCGAAGCGAGTCCGTCTTGCGTATGCGAACTTGTGGAGGTCTGGGTAACAAATAAACGAAGTGAGGAGGAAGGGAAACGGGGGCTCTGTCAGCAGACAGAGAACACCGAAGGAGTCCCCCCGACGAATGAGTATTATTTGTCCAGACCGCAACCCGTGAGCACTAGCAAGACGGATGAGCGAAAGTTAGCACTCTTGACCAAAGACTGCTAACCTTCCTATACTATATATAGTTGTAATTATATGCAGTTAAAAGACCGGCAAAAAGATATCCTTGATATGATTATCAGGGAGCACATAAAAACCGCCAAGCCCATTTCTTCCAAAGAAGTGGTTGAAGAGCTGGGTTTTAAGGCAAGTCCCGCCACCATCCGCCACGAAATGCTGGAGCTGGATCGGTTTGGCTATCTGGAACAGCCTCATACCTCGGCCGGCCGTGTACCCACCGACCAGGGCTATCGGTTTTTTGTGGATAATCTTCTGGAAGAAGTAGCCCTGCCTCCCAAATATCAAAAAATAATCAAGGAAGTGTTTCAAATAAAAAATGGCGGCAGTTTTCTGCGCGAATTGACCCAGGCGGCTTCCGACTTTGCCGATTCTTTTGCTATGGCCGGTGTTTTTGGCGAAAGTCTGGTGGAAAAACAGGGATTCTCCAAAACTTTGGGTGAACCCGAGTTCCGGGAAAATAGCGCGGTGCGGATGTTTGGCCAGTTCATAGACGAGATGGACAGAGAATCTGATAATTTTTTTGCAAGTTTTAAAAATGAAAAAGTTTTTATCGGGGAAGAAAATAAGATAAAGGACTGTGATTGTCTTTCTTTGCTGGTTTCCAGTTGGGAGCATGAAGGAGGCTTCGGGGGGTACCTGGCAGTAATCGGTCCCAGACGGATGGATTACCAGAAAAATATATCTCTGTTTAAATACATACATAATATTAATTTTAATTAGACCCAAATGCCTGAAGAAGAAAAAGATAAAATAATTGATAATGCTCCGGATCCACTGGAGACTTGCGAAAAAGAAAAAAAAGAGTATTTAGAGGGGTGGCAAAGGACCAAGGCGGATTTTATAAACTATAAAAAAGAAGAAGGTCGTCGGATGGAAGATATGGCCCGCTTCGTAATTTCCGGCGTCATGCAAGATATGTTGCCGGTCTTGGATAGTTTTGACCTCGCTTTTAAGAACTTGGATAAATCGCAGGAGCGGGGCGTACTGATGATAAAAACCCAGTTGCTGGATGTCTTGCGCCGGCGGGGACTAGAAACAATCTCGCTCAAACCGGGAGAAGATTTTAACCCCGAGAAGCACGAAAGCATCGGCGAAGTGGAAGCGGAATATCCGGCAGGCGCGGTAGCCGAGGAAGTGCAGAAAGGATATATGCTCCGGGATAAAGTTTTAAGACCGGCGAGAGTAAGATTAAGCAAAAATAAATAAAATCATTTAATTTACACAAATGTCCAAAATATTAGGCATCGATCTTGGTACTACTAACTCCGCTATGGCGGTAATCCGCGGCGGAGACCCGGAAATAATAGAAAACAAAGAGGGTAACCGCACCACCCCGTCTATGGTAGCCATTTCCAAATCCGGCGACCGGCTGGTGGGACTGCTGGCCAAAAGACAGGCGGTCACCAATCCCAAAAATACCCTTTCTTCCATCAAGCGCCTCATCGGACGCAAATTTACAGACAGCGAGGTCAAAAAAGACCGCGAGCTTATGCCCTACGAAATAAAAGAAGCGCCGCACGGGGGAGTGGAAATAAAAATGGGTGATCCTTCGACAGGCTCAGGACAGGCAAAATATTGGCGGCCGGAGGAAATATCCGCCATGGTTCTGCAAAAACTGAAAACCGACGCCGAAGAAAAACTGGGAGAAAAAATTACCGAAGCGGTCATCACCGTGCCGGCCTATTTTGACGATTCCCAGAGAAAAGCAACGCAGGCGGCCGGAGAAATAGCCGGCCTGAAAGTCCGGAGGATCATCAACGAGCCCACCGCCGCGGCTCTGGCCTACGGGTTTAACAAGAAAAAGGACGAAAAAATAGTCGTCTATGATTTTGGAGGTGGAACTTTTGACGTCTCGGTCTTGGAAGTATCCAAAGACGTCAGCCAAGATACAATTGAGGTCAAATCCACTGGAGGAGACACACATCTGGGCGGAGACGACTTTGATCAAAAAATAATAAAGTGGATAGTGGAAAAATATAAAAAGGAGGAGGTGATTGATCTGTCCCGCGACACTTTGGCTCTCCAGCGCCTGAAAGAAGCGGCTGAAAAAGCCAAGCACGAACTGTCGGCGACCACCGAGACCGAAATAAACCTGCCTTTTATCACTTCCGACTCGGCCGGGCCGAAGCATTTACTGATGCGTATGAGCCGGGCCAATTTGGAGGAACTGGTGCGCGAGATGATAAATAAATCCATTGAGATAACCAAACAGGTGGTGAAAGAATCCGGTTTTCAGATAAAAGATATCCAGGAGGTAGTTTTGGTCGGAGGGCAAACCCGTATGCCGGCCATCATAGAGGCGGTAAAAAATCTTTTCGGCAAAGAACCCCATCGGGGAGTTAATCCCGACGAGGTGGTAGCGATTGGCGCGGCGATACAAGCCGAAGTATTATCGGCTATGGACGAAGGCCGCAAGCCGGAAGGCGATATAAAAGATATTCTCCTGCTGGATGTGACTCCGCTGTCTCTCGGACTTGAGACTCTGGGCGGCGTAATGACCCGTATAATTGAAAAAAATACGACCGTGCCGACGGCCAAGTCCCAAGTTTTCTCCACCGCCGCCGACAATCAAACCTCGGTGGAAATACACGTTCTGCAGGGAGAGCGGGAAATAGCCTCCGGCAACAAGACTCTCGCCCGTTTTATTTTGGATGGTCTGCCGACGGCTCCCCGCGGACTGCCGCAGGTGGAGGTCACCTTTGATATAGACGCCAACGGCGTTTTATCGGTAAAAGCTAAAGACAAAGCCACCAACAAAGAACAGTCGGTGCGGATTGAAGCGTCCAGCTCTCTTTCCAAGGAAGAAATAGAGAAAATGAAAAAAGACGCCGAATTGCACGCCGAAGAGGACCGCCGCCAGAAAGAAGCGGCCGATACCCGCAATACGGCCGATACTCTTATTTATACGGCCGAAAAATCTCTGCGGGATGCCGGCGATAAAATCACTCCGGACTTAAAAAAAGAAGTGGAGGATAAAATAGAAAACTTAAAAGGATTAAAAGAAAGCTCTGACTCGGCTGCCGTCAAGAAAGCGTCGGAGGATTTATCTTCTTCCCTTTCCAAGATAGGCGAGGTATTATATAAGCAGGCTTCACAGGGCGAAAAAATCGATGCCGAGAAAGATAGTAATGTAAAAGAAGCGGAGTTCGAGGAGAAAAAAGACTAGCTCGCCCAATATAATATAAGGTATGCAAAATTTTTCCGAATTAAGACGCAACCTCGTCTCCGGCGAGTGGGTGGTCATTGCCACCGGCCGGGCCAAAAGACCTCAAGAGTTTGCGGAACAACCAAAAAAAAGAACCCATCAGCCTAAGATTAAGTGCCCTTTTGAAAAAGAGCACCCTGAAGCGTTGGCGGTTTATAACAAAAATAAACTGGGACGCAGAAGCTGGTCGGTACAGGTTGTGCGTAATAAATTTCCCACCTTCACCCGCCCATCTTTTTTGGAAAACGGTGTCAAAAATATAGATAACCCTGAAAAGATAGGCGGCTCCTGTCCCTCGGCGCAACAGCTCGGCCCCTACCAATGGCTGGACGGAATCGGGCACCACGAAGTCATCATAAGCCGCGACCACAAGCGTAATATCGCCCAGATGTCTGTGGAGGATATTGAGCTTGTAGTCCGGGCTATGCAGGACAGATATCTGGGGGCGGCCAAAGACGATTGTGTAAAATATGTATCCATTTTCCAAAATCACGGTAAAACAGCTGGCGCTAGTATTTCTCATCCCCACTTTCAGTTAATAGCTATTCCCGTTATACCTCCTGATGTAAATCGCAGTTTGCACGGATCCCAGAAATACTATGAAGAACATCAAAAATGCGTCCACTGCGTTATGCTGGAGTATTCTTATGCCAACCGCCAAAGGGTGGTCTATGAAAATGAGCATTTTTTGGCCGAAACTCCCTTTGCCTCCAAAACTGCTTTTGAAATAAGAATTTTCCCCAAAGTCCACAGTCCACATTTTGAAACGATAGATTCCGCCAAAAGATTAGCTTTGGCCGATTGTCTCCAGAAAACTTTGGCCAAAATTTGGCACGGACTGAAAGATCCGGATTATAATCTTTTTTTGCATACAGCGCCGGTGAGAGGCAACCACCATTATCAAAATTACCACTGGCATTTGGAAATATTGCCCAAAACCGCCACCTGGGCCGGTTTCGAAATAGGCACGGGCATTGAAATATCCACCATCACGCCGGAGGCCGCTGCCGATTTTTTGCGTAGTATTTAGATATTAAAATTTTATGTCCAAAACCCTGATTATTGCCAATTGGAAATGTAATCCTTCCACCGCCAAGGACGCTATGGCTTTGGCCCAAAAAATAGAAAGAGGCGCTTCCAAAAGGAAAGGCGTGGAGGTGGCGCTGGCTCCGCCTTTTATTTACCTATCGGAGATAAAAGGAGTTTTAAATAAGATAAAGCTGGGCGCCCAAGATTCTTTTTGGTCGGACGGACCTTATACCGGAGAAATTTCCGCCGGACAGCTAAAAAATTTAGCCGTGGAGTATGTGATCATCGGACATTCGGAAAGAAGAAATATTTTGGGAGAAACTTCGGTTATGATAAACCAAAAACTTCTCTCTGCTTTGAAACATAAAATAAAGCCGGTTTTATGCGTAGGAGAGCAGGAGAGAACGGATGGCATACCGGAAATTGTGGGAGATCAAATCAGATCGGCCCTGCGGGGAGTAGCCGCTTCAGCCTTGGAAAATATAAATATAGCCTATGAGCCGATTTGGGCTATCAGCACCACCAAAAGTTCCCGAGCCGATACTCCGGACAGCGCCCACCAGGCTTTGCTTTACATCCGCAAGGTTTTGACTGACCTTTATGACCGGCCTTCCGCCGAGAAAGTAAGGATAATTTATGGCGGCTCCGTAAATTCAGACAACGTCTCCTCTTTTATATCGGGCGGGCTGATGCAGGGAGCCCTGGTCGGGGGAGCAAGTCTGGAACCGGAAGAATTTCTAAAAATCATTAAGAATACACCGTCCGCATAACCTAAATGGAGTTAAGACTTTTGCGAAATATTCCGAAAGGTGATTTTTTAAGTAAAAAAGTTTTACTGCGGGCTGATTTTGATGTGAGTATAAGCGCCGGAAAGGTAAAAGAGGATTACCGCATCAAAAAAGTTCTGCCTACTATAAATTTTTTATTGGAAAGGGGCGAACAAATACGGATACTTTCCCACCTGGGACGTCCTCACGGCCAGCCCGACCTAAAACTTTCTCTGCGGCCGGTGGCCGAATATCTGGAAAAAGCTCTCGGCCAAAAAATATTGTTTATCGATAATCCGCTGGACCCGCAGGCTCTATCCGCCCATAAAGATTCCTCGGATATAATTCTTTTTGAAAATCTGCGTTTTTGGCCGGAGGAGGAGGCCAATGATTCTGCTTTTTCCCAAAAATTAAAGCTGTGGGGAGATGTCTACATCAACGAAGCTTTTGCCGCTTCGCACCGTAGCCATGCCTCCATTACGTCCCTACCAGGGCTTATGCCTTCATACGCGGGGCTTTGGCTGGAGCAGGAAATAGCGTCTCTCAAAAAAATAATTGAAAACCCACTCAGGCCGGCGGTGGCTATTTTGGGAGGGGCAAAACTGGAGACCAAGCTTCCCCTCATCAAAAGATTTTTAGATGCCGGGGATAAGGTTTTACTGGGAGGAGGAGTGGCCAATACCGTTTTCTTTGCGAAGGGTTACCCTTTGGGAGAATCCTGCTCCGAAAAAGATTCTCAGCGTTTTTTGCACAACCTTGATTTAAACAATAAAAATCTATACTTGCCGACGGACGGAGTTCTGGCGAGCGTAGCCAAGGTGGACGGACGTCTGGCTGATGTGAAAGAGGGTACCCGTGAGGAATGTATGCTCGATATCGGGCCGAAAACTATCTCTTTATTCACTTCTCTAATAAAAGACGCCGAAACTATTTTTTGGAACGGACCTATGGGGGTTACGGAAAACGATAAGTTTTTATCCGGCACCCTGGAGCTGGCCAAGAATATAGGTGAGACGCAGGCTTTTAAACTGGTCGGCGGCGGAGATACCATAGCAGCGCTTGATCAAAATAATCTGCTGGATAAATTTGACCATGTATCTACGGGCGGAGGAGCGATGCTGGAGTTTTTAGCCGGACAGAAACTCCCGGGAATTGAAATACTTAAATCTTGATATATCAAAATGAGATATGACAATGCCGAGAATTTTAAAAAAGAAACCGGCCACGAAGTAAACGGAGCTTGGTATCCCCGCGTGACCAAGATATTGGAAATAAAATCCAAGCCGGCCCTGCAGGCTTTTTTTAAAGAGGTGGGTAGTTTTGCCGCCGCCGAGGATATAAAAAACAAATCGGCCGAGGAGGGGACCTTGATTCATGCCACCATCCAGGGCGTTTTATCCGGCCGACCTACAGAAATACCGGATTCGGTAAAGGCCAGCGTGCTCGCCGTATTAAAATTCAACGAACAGAAAAAAATGAACCTGCATGAGGGTTTTATAGAGCGGCCGGTCTGGTCGGCTCGGCACCGCTATTCCGGTACGGTGGATGCGCTGGCTACCATAGACGGCAAATTCGGGGTTTTGGATATCAAGACTTCCACCGGATTTTACCCGGAGTACAATCTGCAGACCTCAGCCTATGTCTCGGCCCTGCAGGAGTTTGAAATAAAAAAACTTTTCGGCCTGACCAAAAGTCCCGAAACCAGATGGATTTTACGGGTAGACCAGCAAAAGAAATGTCAAACGTGCGGATCTACTTTGCGGGAAAAAGGAGGACGTCTTAAAATAAGATCTAATTGGAAAAGTTCGGGTCCTAAGTGTTTTAAGGATAATCATCAATGGGGAGAGATGGCAGGGGAGGTGGAGCTGCGGGAATTCCCTTACATATATAAGGACTTCCGGGCGTTTGTCGCCGCCAAAATCCTTTGGGAGTGGGAAAACGATTACTGGCTGAAACAGATTGGATATCTAAAATAAATTCCTAATGTCTAAAGATAAATTTATAATTTTTACCGACGGAGGTTCTCGCGGCAATCCCGGGCCGGCGGCTATCGGCGTGGTAATCCAAGACGGGTCCGGTAAAACCGTCAAAACCTATGCCGAGGCGATAGGGGAGACTACCAACAACGAAGCCGAATACCGGGCTCTTGTTTTTGCTTTGCAGAAAATCAAATCTCTTTTCGGCAAAGATGCGGTCAAAAAATCAACCATAGAAATAAATATGGACAGTGAGCTGATAGTAAATCAGCTGAACGGCGTCTATAAGATAGAAGAAGAAACACTAATACCTTTTTTTATAAAAATCTGGAATCTGCGGATAGACTGCGGAGGCAATATAAAAATAAAGCATATTGAACGGGCTAAAAATAAGGAGGCGGACAAATTGGTAAACCAGGCGCTGGATATGGAGCAGAATAAACTTTTTAAGTAAATAAACCGTGCTAAAAAACAACTCCTCTACGGGAGTTGCTTTTTATTTATATATTTAGTATAATAAATATGTTCTTTGGTATATTTGGTGAACGCCTCTGCCCGGCAATGGGTAGGGGAGGAAAGTCCGAACACCATTCTCGATATGTCGAAATATCGATATATTGCGAATAGCGATAGCGGCTAACGGCCGCCATACTCCTGACAATGTAAGGAGAAACGGGATATCCCGACGTCAGTCGGGACTCCGACTTCATTATTAAATTTTAATAGTGCGTCGGAGGTGCCACAGAGACTATACTACCGATCGTCACCAGCGGAACTCTAAAGGTTTTTAAGGTGGAGGAGGTAAAGGGTGAAAAGTGTGAGGTAAGAGCTCACGACGCGTGTTGGCAACAGCACGCGGTGGAAAACCCCTATCCGGTGCAAGTCTGCCAAAGACGCTTGACCTCAAGAGTAATCAAGAGGCTAGATAGATGTTCACCATCCCGCTCCGCCAGTTGGCGGACAGCGGGATACAGAATTCGGCTTACGAATATATCAAAGACAAAACTAAAACCGCCCCTCTGGGCGGTTTTAGTTTTCTATACTGCCGAGATATCTATTTTTCGGCCAAATTTTTTATTCTTGGAATTTTCCACCCGGCGGAGAAACATTTCAACCTGATCGAGTTTGTAGACGCGATAGTTGTTTACTGGGTTGCGATAGGCGGAGAGTATCCCTTTCTTATCCCAGTTACGTAAGGTAAGGGGACTTATACCTAGGATTTTGGCCGCCTCTTTTATAGAAATATATCTACGTTCCATTTTATTATTATGGTTTATGAAGGTTTATATAGCAAATTAGTTATCCACACAATATAAACCTTAGAAAACATTGATAATAATTTTTTGTTTATCCATACACTCCATAAAACTGCGAATTTACCCATGGAGCTTCCTTTTTTAGAAATTTAGATGATACACATAGTTTTGACAATGGGCAGTTAAAATTTATATAATATAAGCATATATTTTAATCATAAATTATGGAGCCCCAAAATAGTTTTGAGAAGATTGCCAAGATAGTCCTTTACGTGGTGGCGGGTTTTCTGCCGCTGTGGTTTCTGCCTCTGCCGACGGGGGTGGAGTTGGGCCGGGAAATAACCTTCAGCATCCTCATCATAGCCGCCTTGGTTTTGTGGCTTTTGTCGGTGCTGACCACCGGCGAGCTGCGTTTCCAAATATCGCCCGTGCTTTACGCGGCGGGGCTTTTCCTAGCGGTGATGATTATCAGCACTTTTTTGTCCGTCGCCCCGTCTGTCTCCGCTTTTTTGGCCGACCCCGTCGGGGAAAAATTATCCACCCTCATCCTCGGAGTATTTTTGATGTTTCTGATGGGGGGACTTTTTAAAAAACAAAAAGAAGTCGGCACTTTGGTTTTTGTGCTGATTTTTGCGGGCGGAGTAAGCGCTTTGGTAAATCTGGCCCAGCTACTGACTCAAATACCGCTTTATCAAAAACTTTTTTCTTTTGCGCAAGGCGCGGATTTCAACGCCATCGGCACGCAAAACGGTTTGGCCTTGTTTTTCGCCACCCTGCTCGCGGTAGCTTTGGGAGTCATAACTTCGGCCTCTTTCAAAAAATGGAAGGGCTGGGTCCGCACGGCTCTGCTGGTTTCCATCCTGGCCTTTTTGGCCAATTTGGTCGTGATAAATTTCTGGACTTCCTGGATAGTAGTGCTGGCGGTGGCCGTATTTTTGTTCGGTCTTATTTCTAAAAATGCTTTTCGCGCCCGCAATACAGACTCCGAGGCGAATCATTCGGAGGCAAGAGGACGGAAATTTGACTGGCGTAGCTGGATAACCTTGCTCCTGCTTACGGTATCGGTGGTCATGCTCCTGGTGAGATCTCCCATCATAAAAACCGTGGACTTGCCGACAGAAGTATCTCCTTCTCTGCAGGGAACTCTGCAAATCGGCCTGCGCGTGTTTAAAGAAGGCGCCAGACAATTATTTTTCGGCTCCGGCCCCGGTACTTTCGGTCTGGATTGGGGTAAATACAAAGACCCCTCCATCAATCAGACTGTTTTTTGGAG
Organism: uncultured Candidatus Saccharibacteria bacterium; assembly: GCA_964358425.1. Taxonomy (GTDB): domain Bacteria; phylum Patescibacteriota; class Minisyncoccia; order Sungbacterales; family HO2-52-23; genus CAYHON01. The sequence continues at coordinate 9,806 of CAYHON010000013.1, forward strand.
CCTGCGGTTCAACCAAGGTTCATCATGGCTTACGACCATGGTGCCGACCACCGGCATACTGGGCGCGCTTGCTTTTCTGGCTTTTCTCCTGGCCTGCCTTTTTTCTTTCTTAAAACAGTTATTTCTTCCCCAAGAAAAAGAAGAGACGGCCTTGTCCGCCGGTTTATTTTTGGGATTCGTATCTCTGGTCTTGACGTCTGTTTTATATCCCTCCAATCTGTCTATTGTGCTTTTGTTTTTCCTGGTAGTGGGGCTGATCTCAGCCTATCTCTGCACCGCCAAAAAAGAAACCGCGGACGAGGAATCCAATTTCTGGGAAATAATGGAGAAAAAAATAAGTTTCTCCAGTCCCTGGGCGGTATTTCTGTCGTCTCTCTTCGTGATATTTTTTATCGCGCTGGGAGTTACCGGACTCTATCTGGAAACCGGCAAAATCCGGTCGGCGCTGGCCCTGCAGGAGGGAACCACTCTGCTCTCCGCCGGCAAACTTGACGAAGCCGTGGCGGAGTTTGAAAATATGGCCGTGCTGGATGCCGATAACTTCCGCAATTATCAATTGCTGGTGCAGGTCCGTATGGAGAAAATAAAAAATCTTATTCAGCGGGCGTCAGCCAACGAAAATGTCCAGCAGGATTTTCAGTCCTCTATTTCCCAGGCAATTCAGGACGCGCAAAAAGCCATCCAGCTGTATCCCGTGGAGCCGTCGCTCTGGCGTCTGCAGGGGTCTTTGTATGAGCTCATCATACCTTTCATTCAAGGGTCCGAAAGATTTGCTTTTTCGAGCTACCAGCAGGCCGTAGCTCTGGACCCTTTCAATCCGTCTATTTGGATTGATTTGGGCCGGGCCGGCCTGACCTACGCCGACCGCCTACAATCTCTAAAAAATCAGGCTACCGCCGCCGAAAAAGATCAGCTGGATAAACTCCACACCACCGTCCTGCAAGAAACGGAAAAAGCTTTCCAAAAAGCGGCGGAAATCAAACAAGACTACGCCCCCGCTCATTTCTTGATGGCCCAAACCGCCCTGCGTCTGGGCAATATGCAATCTGCCATCCGCAGTACCGAAAATGCCAAACTAGCCGCTCCGTTTGATATCGGTATCGCTTTCCAGCTGGGACTGCTTTATTACCAAAACAACAACTTAAATCAGGCGCAAGCCGAGTTTGAAAGAGCTCTATATTTAAATCCCAGTTATTCCAACGCCCGCTATTTCCTGGGTTTGGTATATGACCGCAAGGGAAATACCAAGGGAGCGGTAGAACAATTCCAACAGGTGCTGGCTCTGAATCCGGATAACCAGGAAATAAAAAATATCTTGGCCAATTTGCAAAAAGATAAGCCTGCCTTGGCGGGCATAGTGCCTCCGGGAACTCCGCCGGAAAAAAGAAGCACCGCGCCAGTAGAGGAGAAAGGTAAGAACAGCAGCAATCTGCGGAAGAAATAAAGATAGCTTTCTCTCTTTTGTCATTGCGAGCCCTTCGGTAGTCATTCTGAACTAAGTGAAGAATCTCAGGGTAAACTCCGCGAAGCAATCTTGACTGAAAAGAAAATTAAATGACTAAGGTATAAATGATTCGTGAACGGATAAATGGTGCCCTGCACGGGGCAATATACAACATAAACGCCGCGGCCCTGCTTCTGGGGGCCGCGAGTTTATTGTCCAGGATACTGGGTATTTTGCGCGACCGCATGCTGGCCGCGCGCTTCGGCGCCGGCCGGGAACTGGATATTTATTACGCCGCCTTTCAGATACCGGATTTTATGTTTAATGTGTTTCTGTTAGGGGCGGCCTCGGCCGCCATCATACCCGTATTTTTAGAAATCAGAAAAAAAGACGACCAGGCATCCAAACTGCTTATCAGCCATCTTTTAAAATTTTTTTTGGTGGCCGCCGTCACCGTATCAGTTCTTATCGCGCTGGCCATGCCGTGGCTGATGCAATATGTTACACCCGGATTTTCTGGTAGCGAGCGGGATATGGCCACCACCCTGGGACGGATAATGATGCTAAGTCCGCTGTTCCTGGGCCTTTCCAGTATTGTGTCGGCGGTCGTGCAGTCTTTCCGCAAATTTTTTGTTTTTGCCCTCTCGCCCATATTTTATAATCTCGGCATAATTTTCGGCATCTTTGTTTTCCTCCCCGCGCTCGGCCTGCCGGGTCTCGCCGGCGGAGTTATCCTGGGGGCTATTTTACATCTTTTGGTCCAGTTTTCTTCTTTCAAAAATATGGGTTTTAAGATTTTTATGAGTCCGGTGGAGGGAGGCCAAAGATTTTTCAAACTATCCGCTCCACTTAAAAAAATACTCAAACTTTCATTGCCCCGGGTCATCGCGGCTTCCATCAACAATCTCACGGCAGTCGTTTTGGTGGCGCTCGCCTCCACCCTGGTGGTGGGCAGTATTACCGTCTTTGAATTTGCCAACAATCTGGCGGGCTTGCCGATAGGCATATTCGGCGTAAGTTTTGCCGTAGCCGCTTTCCCCTCGCTCTCCGAGAGTTTTTTGAAAAAAGACCTGCGTAATTTCACCGAGACTTTTTATGAGAGCCTGCACTCGGTGCTTTTTTGGATGCTGCCGGCCTCCGTCCTGTTTTATGTTCTGCGCGCGCAAATTGTCCGGGTGACACTCGGCGCCGGAAGTTTTGACTGGGTTGACACCCGTCTAACCACCGCTACTCTGGGTATTTTAACCGTGTTTATGGCCGCCAATTCTTTGGTACCCCTGCTATTGAGGGCTTTTTATGCTTTGGAAGACACTAAAAAACCGCTCTTCATAAACGTAGTAGCGGCTTTTTTGACCGTGATTTTTTCTTTATTTTTTATAGGGGTGATGAAAAGTTCCAATTTTTTCTCCGATTTTCTGGTCAATATCCTTAGGGTTATAGATGTCCGGCAGGTGCCGGTTCTCGGTATCGCCCTGGGAGTATCCTTGGGCAGTCTCTTTAATCTGGCCTGGCTCGTACGCGGGGTTAAACAAAGCATCCGCCTGAAATTTGGGATAGATACAATAACTCTGGGAGAGTCGGTCTGGGGACAGGCTTTAAAAATGTTTGTTGCGGCCATCCTGGGAGGCATAGCCGCTTTCTGGATCCTGCGCCTGGTAAACCTTTTTGTCACTCTGGAAACTTTCTTGGGAGTTCTGACGCAGGGATTTTTCGCGCTGGCGGCGGGCCTGGTTATTTATGGGGTTATCCTGTATATATTGGGCAATAAGGAAATTATTAGAGTGATGGAAGTCATAAAAAAGAACATGCTCCGCCTGAAGGTATTGCCTAAAGAATTGGGGGAATAAATTACAAAGGGTTACCCTTTGTAATAAAATGAATAATATACGGAATTTTTCCATAATCGCGCACATTGATCACGGCAAGTCCACTTTGGCTGACCGTATGTTGGAATTGACCGGAACTATTGAGAAAAGAAAAATGCGGGAGCAGTATTTAGATATGAATCCCCTGGAAAGAGAGAAGGGGATTACGATAAAAATGCAGCCGGTCCGGATGGAATACCATGCGCAAATCCGAAATTCGAAATTAGAAATTACAGATTCAGAATATATTCTAAATCTGATTGATACCCCCGGACATGTGGATTTTTCTTATGAGGTATCCCGCGCCCTGGCCGCCGTAGAAGGTACTGTTTTGCTGGTGGACGCCACCCAGGGCGTCCAGGCACAGACAGTGGCCAATCTGCACCTGGCACAAGCATCGGAAAAAAAACTGGTTATAATACCGGTGATAAATAAAATAGATCTGCCATCGGCTGAAGTTGCCAAGACCAAGCAAGAATTGCAAGAGCTTTTAAAAATCCCGGAAGAAGATATTTTAGAAATATCCGCCAAGACGGGAATTGGGGTAGACAAATTACTGGAAAAAATTGTAGAGAAAATACCTGCTCCACAGCCCCTATCGATATATCGATATAACGAACCTTCCCAAACCTCTTTGCGCGCTTTAATTTTTGATTCTATTTTTGATCCCTATCAGGGGATAATAGCCTACGTGAGAGTTTTTGAGGGAGGGATAAAAAAGGGCGAGATGATTTATTTTATGGCCTCGGGCGCCAAAGGCGAGGTGCTGGAGGCCGGCATATTTTCACCCCAAAGAAAACCCAAAGACCGGCTGGATGTCGGAGAGATAGGATATATCGCCACCGGGATTAAAGAGCCGGAAAAAGTGAGAGTGGGAGATACGATAATAAGATACGGCGATATATCAAAATCTCGACATAGTGAAATATCCTCAGGACAGACCGGAACACCCGAAGGACCGGTGCCCTTGCCCGGATACAAAGAGCCGGAGCCGATGGTTTTTGCCTCTGTTTTTCCGGAAGACCAAGATGATTATGAAAACTTAAGGGAGTCCCTGAAAAAACTCCGCCTAAATGACGCGGCTATATTTTTTGAGCCCGAGCAGATTGGCGCTACTTTGGGCCGAGGATTCAGGGTTGGTTTCTTAGGTATGCTCCATATGGAAATAACCGCCGAAAGACTAAAAAGGGAGTATGATCTTGAATTGGTTTTTTCCAATCCTTCCGTGGCTTTTCGGGCCAAAGCCCGAAACAAAGAAGAGGAAGTTGCCTCTCCGATGAAAATGCCGGATTTAGCGGTGCTGGAATATTTATCCGAGCCGTGGGTTAAGGTTGAAATCATATCCCCGGCCAAATATCTCGGCGCGCTCACCACCCTGCTGAAAGAAAGCGAAGGAGTCCTGGGAGACACAATCGTACTCGCCGGCGAAAGACTGCTTTTGAAATGCGAAGCACCTTTGCGGGAAATAATCGTGGATTTTTATGACGAGCTTAAAAGTATTTCCCAGGGCTACGCTTCCATGGCCTATGAAATGCTGGAATACCGCCGGGGAGATTTGGTGCGTCTGGACATAATAATCGCCGGTGAAAAAGTGCCGGCGTTTTCGGAAATCCTGCCCAGAGAAAAAGTGCATTTCCTCGGCCGGGCCAAGGTGCAGAAATTAAAACAACTTCTGCCGCCGGCGCTTTTTGCCATAGCTCTACAGGCGGAAACCGAAGGCAGAATTATCGCCCGCGAGACCATCCCCGCTATGCGCAAAGATGTCACCGGGTATCTCTACGGAGGAGACCGGAGCCGCAAGATGAAGCTGTGGAAAAAACAAAAAAGAGGTAAGAAAAAACTCCTGGCTTCAGCCCGGGTGGATATTTCTCCGGAAATATTTTTGAAGATGCTTAAGAGGGACTCGTCCCGTTAGAAATCTGGCCGGCCGTAAACAGTTTAAAAAAAGAATTCCCGAACTAAAGAAAGCCTTGTTTAATAGGAACGGGCGTAAAGAATTTCTAACGGGATTAACGGTAAACCATCAGGGGCAGAAGGGTAAAGGCAATCATGGAAATCACGCCCAGAATGGTGATTATCAGCCAAACGGTGTTTATGTGCTTGTTTCGCTTGGACATTTTTTTATTTTAAGTTAAAATGGAGATAAATAAAAGATGAGACTACTATACTAAATGCAAAAGGGTTTAAAAAATTCAATTTGGTTTAATATTTTACTCCTACTCGTCGTCTTATTTATAGGATACAGCTCCTACGGGGCGGTCCGCAAGGCCTTGGAGCTGGATCACGAAAAAAAAGAAGCGGATGAAAAGATAGCGGAGCTGGTGGAGAAGAAAACCGAATTGGAGAAAAAAATAGCCAAGCTCGAGACCAGCGAGGAGAAAGAGCGCGACGCCAAAGAACGGCTCAATATGAAAAATACGGGCGAAAACGTAGTGGTGATCGTGGAAAAAGAGGCAGAAGTAAAACCGGCAGACACCTCCAGTGGATGGTGGGCAAGCATTAAAAATTTTTTTAAGACAACCTACAAAACAATTTGGTTAAAATTTCCATAAAGAAAAAAATTACGCTGTCCCTGACCGTTGTGGCGGGTTTGTTTATCGCCACCATAATGACCGGCTACTACCCGGTTGTTTTGGTTGATAACTCGCCGATTTTCTTTGGCACCTGGCAGAAAACCGAAGAAGCTCAGAAAAAATTCACCAATGTCCAGGCTAGCTCCTCCGGCCTGGATCCGGTTGATTTTGCCGCCCGGGAAAACAAGGATATTCTGCGCGCTTTCAAAATCACCGCCCTAAATCTGCTGATAGAAAATAAAATAATAGAGCAGGAAGGAGGGAAAGTAATCCCCGATTTCAACGATTTAAGCAAAAAAAGACTGGAGAGCGTAATGGCGGGAGAGGGTGATTTGAGCGGGGCGGTTAAGACGGTCTATAGCCTAAGCATCTCTGAATTTAAAAATTTAATCCTGCTTCCTCAGGCAAGGCGCGATGTTTTGCGGATATTCCTCGCCAATGATGGTAAAAATTTTGACGATTGGCTAAAGGCGCGGAAAAAAGAAAAAACTGTCAAAACCAAATTTATACCTTTCCGCTGGAACGGGACGGAGCTGGAGTAACCCATTTTATTTCTTTGTTTCTCTTAAACCAGCTCATCTGTCTCCGGGCATAGGCATAGGTGTCCCGAGATATTTTCTCCGCCAATTCTGTTTTGTCTAAATTTCCGGCCAGATATTCCAAAACTGCTTTGTATTCAAAACCAAATTCCCGTATCTTTTTTTTGGAAACTCCCGCGCGCAGGAGTTTTTTAGTCTCCGAGATTATGCCTTTTTTGACCATCTCCCGGGCTCTACGGCTTATTCTTTTTTGCAGGATATCTTTGGGCGGGTTTAGGCCTATCCAGGAAACATTATATTTTATTTTCTTTTTTAAATACGGCACCTCTCCCAATTTTTTGGCTATTTCAATGGCGCGGATGAGCCGGCGGGGGTTTTCTTTTTCTATTTGTCCGGCGCGTTTTGGATCTAATTTTTCTAAAATTCTAAAAAGTTCGGCTGGAGGTTTTTTCTCCATTTTTTTTCTTAAAGACCAGTCTGGCTCCACCTCCGGTAAAGTAAAATCATAAACTAGGGAATCAACCCAAAAACCGGTGCCGCCGACGATAATCGGTGTTTTACCCCGGCTGAATATATCTTTTATCTTGGCTTCGGCGCATTTCTTAAACTCTCCCGCCGAATAAATTTTTTTGGGAGATATAAAATCAATTCCATAATGGGGGATTCCTTTATATACGAATACTTTTTCGTGCCGATCATCGCGAGGAATATCCCGAGGCGATCTCAAGGCTTTTTTTTCGACGAGGTTGAGATTGCTTCGCCCTGCTCGCAATGACGATACATACATCCATTTTCCCGATACTTTAGCCGTCCCCACATCAATATTTTGATAAATTTGCCGAGAGTCAGCCGAGATTATCTCCCCGCCGATTTTTTTAGCTATTTTTACCGCCAGCTCCGATTTGCCGGAGGCGGTGGGGCCGACGATTACAATAATTTTAATTTTCTTGACAGGCATATAGAAAAAAGATATAACAAAAAAGGATTGTTTACAACAAAGACACCTTTTTGTGGAGGGATTCCAAAATGGCTATTGCCCTAAAGCTGGCAAATGGTGAGAAAGTGTGGTTGGGAGAAACAATAGTTAAATTTTTGAAACTCAAGTTAAAGAACGGGGAAAATTTTGTTTTTGACACAAGAAAAAATAGCGAACCTCTGGCTTTAGAGATGGTCCTAGAAAAAATTCAAGAGGCTCATCTTTTCGGAACAATTTTAAGCATAGACATGGTGCTGAAAGATTCCACCGCGCGGAACCTCACCCGGCTAACCATAAGCGGAAAGCACATTGTCACAACAGAAGGTTATATAAATTCGAGGGATTTTTAACAGGGGTAAGTTCCTGCTACAAAATGAATTTGCCGAGATAACAAAAACCGAGGCCAAAAGCCCAGGTTTTTTATTTTGGACGATTTTTTAGGAATGATTTTCTTTTTCTATATTTTTGATAAAATCCGCCAGTTTTATTTGCCCCTTGTCTCCACTACCCCTCTCGCGGACAGCTACTGTTCCAGCTTCGGCCTCCTTGCCGCCGATTATCAGAAGATACGGAGTTTTTTGCATCTCTGCTTCGCGGATTTTTTTACCGATGGATTCGTTGCGGTCGTCTATTTCCACCCGAAATCCATTATCTTTCAATTTTTTGACGACATCTCCGGCATATTCTAAAACTTGGTCATTGATGGGAAGTACCGCAATCTGCACCGGAGAAAGCCAGAAAGGAAATGCGCCGCCCGTATGCTCTATCAAAACGGACAAAAATCTTTCAATGGAGCCCATGATGGCGGCGTGAATCATCACTATTCTTTCATCTTCTCCTTTTTCATTTTTACAGGTCAGGTCAAACCGGTCGGGCATGTTTACATCCAGCTGAATGGTAGCAATTTGCCACTCGCGATCCAAAGAGTCTTTGGCCATAAAGTCCAGTTTTGGCCCATAAAAAGCAGCCTCTCCGACACCCTCAACCAAGTCTTTGGATTTTTGCTTTACAATTTCGCGTAAAATTCCCTCGGCCAGCGTCCATTTTTCCGGACCACCCAGATATTTTTTAGGGTGTTCGGGGTCGTGTAGGGAAAGCCGCACCCGCAATTCAAAACCAAAAGCCGCATAAAACTCATGGATTATGTCCCAGATTTTTATAAACTCCTCTTTGACCTGCGCCATCCGGCAAAAAACATGAGCATCGTCCTGGGTAAAGGCGCGGGCGCGGGAAATACCGGCCAGCTCTCCGGTTTGCTCGTCGCGGTAGCACATCGTGGTATTGGCATAGCGCTGGGGGAGCTCGCGGTAGCTCCACGGACGGCGGGCGTAAATTTGCGTATGATGCGGGCAATTCATGGGCTTCAGAGCTAATTCGTGTCCCTCGCGGGTCGTGATGCGGAAAAGCTCGTCTTTAAATTTATCCCAATGTCCGCTTTTCTCGTATAGTTCCTTTTTGGTGACGTGGGGGATTTCCACTTTTTCGTAGCCTCGGCGCTCGCGCAGTCGCCAGACAAAATCATCCAGCAGATTTCTTAAAATAGTTCCCTTGGGAGTCCAAAGAGGCAAGCCGGGACCGACTAAATCCGAGAAAGTAAATAAATCCAATTCCGGACCCAGTTTTTTGTGGTCGGGCTTTGCTTCGTTGTTTATGTTGTCTTTATCTTGACTTTTTTTCATTTATATTATATACAAGTATATAAACAGATCATTTGAGGGGAGGTGAAAAAAACATGGTCACTCTGACGATTGAAGTGCCTTGGCCACCTAATGCGGTTATTCTGAAAAAGATGTTTACCGACCTGCAACGTCAGGTGGAGGAAAAAAGGCCAAAGGAGTGGGTAGGTAAGACCCCCAAGCAGTTGTTCGATTATGCGATACTGGGGGAAAGGGGGGAACAGGTCTTTGTCGTCCATTTTGACAGAGGCATGTTGAGCAATCCGAATATCAATCTCCTCACTCCTCTGCTGGACATCCTCAAGGCATACTGAAAGTGACCCTCAACAACAGACATTCGCGTTCCGCGCGGGTGTCTGTTTTTTATCCCAGTACTAGAAACCTGCGGTTTCAGTACGGGACTGCGCCTCGCCATACTCAGTGAGGCTTGTTTTTAATTTACAAAATAAAGCGGATCGCGAAGGCAACCCCCCGAGACAACCCTTAAAAGCTTGGCTTGCTTGGTCTCCGAGTCTTCACGAGGAGAAGCCAAGCTTTTACGGAGTGAAGTCCGCCGCTGGAGCGGACTGAACGTGTTGGCGAGGAGCGGTTGCCGAGAAGCCGCGTCAAATTATTTCGAGACATCCAAATAGCGAGCCTTCGGGGCCAATATTTCAAACCACCTCCACCGCGTTCTCGCACAATATTTTGGCCGTCCCGTCTTTGTCGGACA
>CAYHON010000014.1:0-17814 GCA_964358425.1 uncultured Candidatus Saccharibacteria bacterium
ATGAGCACAGAATTCGCATCCGCCAGCCTCACCGCCGGCCAACTCAACGCCATCGTCAAGAAGCTCGGTGGCCACGACATGGCGCTCCGTTTTCTCCGCGACGAACTCTCGGTTTCCGAACCGACCCGTTCGTGGCGCGAGGAAGACGGCGTCATCTACTTCTCGGTCACCAGCGACGGCACGACCGGCGAGGACTGGATCAAGCGTCTGGAAGGCAACGGTTTCCGCGTCGGAGACTACGCCAAGCAGGTGCTCCGTTCGCCGGACTTCAAGCCGACCAACGGCGTGACGACCGAAGTCGCCGTTCTCAAGGGCATGCTCTTCGAGGACAACGACCGGATCACGAAGAAGATCCGCGCCGAGGCCGACAAGCGCAAGCTGTCCAAGCCGAACGCCGAACTGGCCTGCCTCATCCGTGAGAAGTTCACGGACAAGGAGATCGAAGCCATGGGTCTGTGGTACATCGTTGCCATGCACGAACCCATCAACGACTCCGACGGCGATCCGCGCTTGCTGGTCGTGAGCCGTTACGACGGTGGTCGCTGGCTCTTCGCGTGCTACGGCAGGCCTGACTTCGGGTGGGATCGTGGCAGCGGGTTCGCGTTCGCCGTGTCGCAAGTCGGTTCTCAATCCTAAGATCCTCGGGACTTCAGTCCCTTTGAACTTAGTCCTTAGCCCTGTTCCGATCCGTCGGAATGGGGCTAATTTTTTTATAAAAATTAAATTTCAGCTATAATATTTGTGGCAGTAGGTGAATATGTGGGCGGTCAAGGCTTCCCGCTACCGAACCCAGTATCCATGCATCGAGAGTATCCGCGGCCACGGTTTCGGATAGAGTGGTGCATGCAGAAACTTCAATAAAAAAGAAGATACTTGGCGCGAGACATTAAGGCATTTCTATGCCGGATTCGATTCAACCCTGAGAGTATTCGAGGGGCGGTGATATGGAAGATGTTTCGCGCAATCCGACGGCGATCCGAACTTGCTGAACGCGAACCGTAACGACGATGGTCGCTGGCTCAACGCGTACAACGACAGGCCTGACAACAGGTGGAATCGTGATAACGGGTTCGCGTTCGCCGTGTCGCAACTTTCTTCATTTCTCTCCGGCTTTCGCTGGAGAGTTTTGTTTTATAAGCTGGCCGTTCCAACCACCGAGCATTTTACCTATTTCTTCTAAGGGTTTGGATAGATTAATATATTTTTTATCGTCTAGAGATTTGGTTTCCCAAAGTATTAATAAAAACACCTTGGTCGTATCCAGTTTTTGGATTGCGCGTCTCACATACGGCAATTTTTCAGCGCGTACCAAAAAACACGCAGTCACGATAGCCTCAATTATTTCTGTGAACAAGTTATCAATTTTTTGGCCGAGAGAATGACGATGATTTTTGGGCAAAGATTGATAAAAACTGTACCATAAAAGATATGCCCTTTTTACCTTTTCTAATACTGGTAAAACCTGTCGGGGGGGGGGTGCTAAATGAAGAATTATGAAAATCCAATTGACTCATAGTTTTGAAGATATTATTAGCGTTGATAACCTTTTATCATCCTGGCAGGAGTTTAGCAAAGGCAAGAGAAAAAGAAAAGACGTGCAGGAGTTCTCTTTAAACTTAATGGAAAATATCTTTAAGTTGCATAATGACCTTGTGGATGGCGATTATCGGCACGGCGCGTATCAAGCGTTTAACATCTCCGACCCCAAGCCGAGAAATATCCATAAAGCCACAGTCCGAGACAGGTTGCTTCATCACGCTATCTATCGGATGCTTTATCCTTTCTTTGACAAAACTTTTATCGCCGATTCATTTTCCTGCCGGAAAAATAAAGGCACTCATAAAGCCCTAAACCGATTCAAATCACATGGCTATAAAGTCAGCAAAAACAGCACCCGGACGTGCTGGGTGTTAAAATGCGATATTAAAAAATTCTTTGCCAATATAAACCACCAAATTTTACTCGAGATACTGGCCGAATACATACCGGATAAAGATATTCTATGGCTGTTGAGTGAGGTCATTTCCAGTTTTGAGACAAAGCCAGGAACGGGCTTACCCCTCGGCAATTTAACCTCGCAACTGCTGGTAAATATTTATATGAACGAGTTTGATAGGTTTGTGAAGCATAAACTCAAAGTCAAACACTATATCCGCTACGCCGACGATTTTGTATTATTATCGGACAATAAAAAATGGCTGGAACATCAGATATTATCCAGTCAGGATTTTTTATACGAAAAATTACGACTTATACTTCATCCAGATAAGATTTTAATCAAAACTCTGGCCTCTGGCGTAGATTTCCTCGGCTGGGTGCATTTCCCGGATCACCGAGTGTTAAGAACGGCTACCAAGAGGAGAATGGTAAAAAGAATAAAAGAAAACCCAGTGCCAGAGACACTGAATTCCTATTTAGGGTTATTGAAGCACGGAAAGACGTATAAATTACAGGAAACTATAACAAGTCAAGAAATTCATCTATCGTCAAACAGGCTTGCTGAATAATTGATTTTAAAGTTTTAGGCGTCAAATCTTTTCTGTGAAAGGGAATTGTAACTCGTAATTCCGGTTTTTCCTGGTGGCGGAGTTGAATATGGCTTCCTGATTGGTGAAATTCATAAAACCGAGCCCGTTTGAGAGCTCGGATAACTAGGATAGAGGGTATGCGTGGCAGCTTTGGCACAACTCGCGAATTATACAGCAACCTTAATTTTTTCTCTGCGTGTTTTTGATGAGGATAATGTATGATCTTTTAACAGAGCTTCAAGGTAGCAACGGATAGCGTCTTTGGCCATCCCACGGGCTTCTTGAAGATTATCACCTTCAGTTACTAAGCCGGGGAGTTTTGGGACAGTGACTGTGTATCCAGCTCCATTTGAATCAAACACCACATCATATTGATGGATTACTTCTTTAAGCTTTTTCATAAATATATCTTACCACATTTAAGAATAAAAAACAACAAAAATTTAGCACGCTTTCTTATTTCAAGAATTCTATAAATTCTTTTTCGTTGATTATTTTTACCCCAAGTTTTTGGGCTTTGGTTAGTTTTGACCCCGCATCTCCTCCGGCTATCAAATAATCGGTTTGAGAGCTTACCGAAGCAGATACATCACCTCCCTTCTCACGAATCATTTTTTTGGCCTCATCCCGGGTGAGCCCTGCCAGGCCGCCCGTAAGCACAAAAGTTTTTCCGGACAACTTTCCTTTTTTGGCGGGAGTTTGCCGTCCTATTTTTATCCCAGCTTTTTCTAATTTTTGTATAAATTTTTTATGCTCCGGATTCTGGAACCACTCGCGTATGCTTTTGGCAACCACGGGGCCGATATTGGATATTTTTTCCAGGACATCCCGCGGAGATCGGGAAAGGCTATCAAAATCTCCGAAATGTCCGGCGAGGTCTATCGCTGTCTCCTCCCCCACGTGCAATATGCCCAGGGCGTAAATAAAACGGGGCAGGCTTATTTCTTTTTTGGTCTGGATCGTATGGATAAGATTTTGGGAAGATTTCTCCGCGAATCTTTCCAAGTTTTTTACATCTTTTTCTTCCAGCCGAAATAAATCAGACGCATCCTGAATAAGCCCCTCATCCAGCAGGCGGTCAATAATTTTAGGTCCGAGACCAGCCATATCAAACGCTCCCCGGGAGATAAAATGATATATTTTTTCGCGGGATACCAAGTCGCATTTTTCCGGGTGAAGAATTTTGTGGGCCACTTCCCCCTCTGCCCTTACGACTTGTTGTCCGCAGAAAGTTTTGGGCATATGGAATTTGCGGCTGGCCGCCGGGCGCAGATTTGGCAAAACTTTTATAATATCGGGAATCACGTCTCCGGCTCGTCTTACTATGACGGTGTCGCCGATTTGTACGCCCAGTCTCTCAATTTCATCCATATTGTGAAGCGTGGCGCGCGACACCGTGACTCCTCCCACCTCCACGGGCCGTAAAACCGCCACGGGAGTTAGCGCCCCCGTGCGGCCTATTTGCACGATTATGTCCTCAACCACGGTTGTCGCCTCTTCCCCGGAATATTTATAGGCCTCCATCCAACGGGGGGCTTTGCCGACGGCCCCGAGTCTTTTTTGCAAATCCACCTCATTTACCACTACTACGATACCGTCGCATTCAAAAGGAAGTTTTTCACGATTTTTCCCCCAGTAGGCGTGGAATTTTATAACCTCGTCGATATTTTGGCAGACGCGGGCGTAGTTTTTAAATTTATTGGTTTCCTCTCCGGTGAAGGTCGGGAATCCCAAAAGTTGGGCTACAACATGTTCTTCCTGATGTCGGTTCTGTCCAAAATCGGTTACCAGAGAATAGGCGTAAAAATCCAGGCGTCGCGACGCGGTTATTTTTGAATCCAGCTGTCTGATGGATCCCGCCGCGGCATTGCGGGGATTGGCCAAAAGCGCTTTTTCTTCTTTTTTATATTTTTTATTCAGTTCTGCCAGAGTTTTTTTACTCATGATGGCCTCTCCCCGCACCTCTATCTTTCCCCCGCGCAATAATTTCAAGACTGTTTGCGCCTGGGTTTTGTTGAGTCCGGCTTTTATTAATTCTTTTTCCTCTGCCTCGCGCAGCTGCAGGGGTATGGAGGCTATGGTTTTTAGGTTTTTGGTAACATCTTCTCCTATTTTTCCGTCGCCTCGAGTGGCGCCTCCGGCAAAATACCCTTTTTCGTAAATCAACGACACGGCCAACCCGTCCATTTTGAGCTCGCAGAAATAATTCACCCCCACACCAAACGAGCGGTGTGTTTTGCGCGAATTATCACCAACCGCACTCGTTTTGGTGTGGGGGTTTATTTTACGGCCCGGAATTATTTTTTCGTTTCTTTCTTGCCAGGCTTTTATTTCCTCTTCGCCGAAAGCGTCATTCAGCGAAAGCATGGGTGAGCCGTGCGTTACTTTTTTGAATTTGGCCAGGGGTCTGCCTCCTACCCGCTGGGTCGGCGAATCGGGGGTTATGAGATCCGGGAATTGGTGTTCCAGTTCGTCCAGCTCGTTTTTTAGACGATCAAAAGCCGCATCGGAGATATCAAGCATGTCCCGCACATGATACTGATAGCGATGATAGTTTATTTCCTTTCGCAGTCTTTGTATTCGTTCTTTGGCTTCGGGCTTAGTCATACTAATAGGTCAAATTAAAACCTCTTTTGATTACCCGGAAGGATTCTTCGCATGGATTGGCGCCAATTTTTCTCGGATATTGACCGATGACTTTGAGCGCTGTTGAACCCGGAGCCTTGTCTATCGTGACCTGGTAGCATCCCCCGGCCGCAGCTACCGTGCCTAAAGGAGGCGGGGGGGTGGTATAACAGGATATTCCCGGAGTTATACCGCAGATGCCAAACGGATTGTTTATATAGGTGATTCTATCCAGATAGAGGGTTTTTTCAATACCCTCATCAGCTGAATAAAAAGCCGAAAAAGAATCGGCTATTTCTCCCGAAATTCTCACCTGGTCAAAAATAATATTAAAAATACCCAGGCTGATGGACATGATGGCTGAAAGTATCGCCACGACCAAAAGCATGGTGATGCCTCTTTCTCTTTTTCTGTCCTTCTTTTTTATAAAAATCATTTCAAGTCTCTTAATCTCTGGGTTACGACCGTCTGCAGATTCATGCTGGAGTCCAGCTCATATTTGGGGCTGGTTGATTTTACCCGCAGATTAATAAGTATCCACGGCTGTCCGTCGTCCGGGCCGCTGGTAGCTCCACGAACTTGAAAACTCAAATTTTCCACAATTACTTCCTCGGAGGTAAAAGGGGAAGATTTGGCGGTACTGCCGTCGCAATCAGCCACCAGGATGGTTTCGGTAGCCCGCATAATGATTTTGGTGGGTCCGTATAAATAGTATATGCGCGGCTGTCCGTTGGAGTTTATAAAACTTATTTCGGCCCCCGGACTGCAGATGGAGGAGGCTACATAAGTATTGCCGGTACGCAATTCCTTGGTTATCAATTCCAGACTGAATCTGATGTTGTCTAGAATATCCTGGATGTTGCCCGCCTTTATCTGGGCATTGGCTACGGAAATCGTAATACCTATGGCGGCCGTGACAATAATTGAAAAAAGACCTATGGCGACAACCATTTCCAGGAGGGTAAAACCTGAATTATTGTTCTTTTTGGTCATCTCCAGTTGTAGATCCGTTCTTTAACATTAAAATTTTTGGTCAGTCCTTTTTCATTCCAATAGACAGTTATGTCTAAGTCGGCTATATCGGCTTTGGGAATTGGTCCTTCGTCACTGCCGGGTTGGGTTATACTTACACATCTTTTAAAAACCGTATTGGATCCAGAGCCGTAATTGTACTTATCGCCGGCATCAAGTTTCAGGGGTGTGTTGGCGCAGTCCGCTGTGTTTCTGATTTGAGGGTTGGATAGAGTTTTTCCGTTACAGGTGATGGAATCTGTTTGGACGGCATCCACTATACGGCCGGACCCGACCAGGCTACCGGAGCCGATTGAGTCGGTAACCCAGCTCCAAGGGGTACTGGGATCGGCTATCAAAAAATTACAGATTATATTATTTTCCCGCACAGCCCGTACGGTCTCAATGCCTTCCTGGGCCAAGTTGCTCGCAACAAGTTTATTTTTAGAAAGAGCGGAGCTGAAAAGCCCCTTGGTTATCAAATAGACCGGACCGACGACGGCTGCGGTAATAACCGCCAGGGCAATGACGGTTTCCAGTAGAGTGAATCCACTTTTAAATTTGGATTTTGACATGGATGATTACTTGAGAGTTATCTGCCCGCTGGTTCGGATGGTTACGGTTTTGGTCTGCCCAGTGTTGGGAGCCTGCATGGTTATAGTCAAAGAGTTGCCGATGGACGAGCCGGTTGAGTCAGTCAGGACGACGGAGGCCTCGGGTGCGGTGAAAATTATATTGACCTTGTCATAAGAATTGGCGGGGGTGGTGAGAGAGACAATGCGGGTGTTTTTATCTAAGGATAAACTGGGGTCTATTTTTTCGGATAGGCCGTTATATTTGTAATCCCCTATGGGAGTTCCCAGGTCGGCATACAATATATAGGACGATTGACCGACTGTGAGCTCTATACCTATGGCCGGAGGAAGGGTAGACGTGGGTACGGGCGAGCCGACCAAAAGCTGTCTGACAGTAAGCGAAAAATTCTGAGCCTTGCGTATGCTTAAGGCCAGGTCCCGGGCCGAGCGGTTCAGCGATGCCCCTTCGTTGAGTCCGCTAAAACTGAACATCACCATTCCGCTTACCGCGGCCATAATGGCTATGACCACTACTATCTCTACGGTGGTGAACCCAAGCCGGGATTTAAAGTTGGCCTTAGTTTTCATATTTTCATTATAGCCTACCCTAAATAAAAAATCCCCCCGCTTTTGGACGGGGGATTTTTCGTCAAGATTATTTCCAAACTATTTTTCCAGTTTAAATAAATACCTGTCACCGCCCTTGACGGTTAATTTAACAAAAGGCGAGCTGACTTTTTTGTTATTCTGATAAATTACCCATTTACCGGAACGTCCGTCTATTTTATCTATCCGGCCGGCCTTAAAATCTAGGGAGAGCCCGGCTTCTTTACGATTGGCTTCCAAAACCATGGATAGGGGGATAGCTGCCGCAAAATCACCCACAAATTTTCTTTTGGCGCCATTGCCAAAATCAAACTCCAGCCAAGCTTCTCCGGAGGACGGAGCTCCTCTCAAACCTGCTAAATCAGCCGCTTCTTTGTTCAGACTCCGGTTCGCAATCAGGATGATTGCAAAAGAAACTAAAGCGAGAAAAAATACTATAAACCAACGCAAATGTTCTGAATAAAACGGTTTTATCTTAGCGCCTTTTTGGACTTTTTTAAAAAATCTCCGGATTTTCTGGATATTTACTCCCGCATCAAACGAGGATATGCGCCAAAGACGCAGGAAGTCAAACCAATCCTCGTTATGGCGTGGGGGTTTACTTTTTTTTCTGCCTTTAGCCATGAGTATAATTATATCACAGAAAAGGACTATTTAAATAAAAGAGGCAATAGATTCAATCCGGTGATTGACCAAAAAATATCGGCGTAAAAGTAAGCGAGGAACGATCCAGCCAGAATAAAGGGTCCGAAAGGTATGGCTCTCGTGAGGTTGCTGCGGCTAAAAATAAGTAAGGCTACGCCAAATCCCCCCCCGAGCCAAAAAGAAAATAGAAAGGCGGCGAGTGACGACGGAAATCCCAAGACTAAAGCTGCCGCTAAAAATAGCTTTATATCGCCGAATCCTATCCATCTCCCGCGGGAGACTATCCACAACAAGGCTAAAAAAGAAGCTATGCCTGCGGCCGCCAGAATATCAGCTCCATACCCCCCTCCTTCGCCGGAATATACGCCGGTAATAATCCTGACAACTCCCAATATAAAAATAATCAGGACAGCTCCGTCAGGTATGATTGTATAGAGCAGATCGGAGACAAGTATGGTCATTGCCGCGCTAAGGCCGAGTAATACGGTAAATAAAATAAAAACCGACTCTAAGTCATAAACAGACGGCTCAAAAAAATAAAAAGCTGAAGCAAAAAGCAAGCCGGTTCCCAACTCCACTAAGGGGTACTGATAAGAAAAGACGGTCCTGCAATGCAGACACCGCCTTTTCTGTACCAGATAACTTAAAATCGGAATTAATTCCGGCCACCGTAGTGTATGCTGGCACGTCTCACACCTGGATCTTCCCTTGAGGGTTTGATCTCGATAACCCCTCCTTACCAATACATTGAGAAAACTGCCTATCGCCAGCCCCAAAAGGAAAAATAAAATCATCAGGAGGAGGGTTTAGGGAACTGCGTCATAAACAGGGTCTGTCCCCGCAAAACCATTGGCATAGCCGGCGGTTGCCGAGTCAAAATCTTTATCACCGTTTAGGGCGGGATTTGCCGCATCTTCTATGGTCCCCCCTAAATGATAGGTAGTCGGGGTAGCTCCCAAAGCCGCGTATTTATAGCAGTTGCTGGTGCTTAAAGGATCTCGGGGAACTTGGGGTATATAGTTGCCGGTAGCCAGAGCTTCTAGCCCATAAGCGGCTCCTCCAACGACACAGCTGGTGGAGGCGGCCGGGTATTTGTTGCTTTGGCCGTCGAAGTAAAGCTCCAGAGCCAGCTGAATCTGCTTGATATCGGTTATACGGCGGGCATCGCGGGATTTCTTTCGGGCGTTGTTTAGAGAAGCAAGTACGATAGAGGCCAAAACCCCGATAATGGCTATAACTACCAATAATTCAATCAAAGTAAAACCCTTTTTTAGCTTTTTATCTGAAATATTTAACATTTTTTGTTTAATTAGTTCAAAATTATGATTTTCTCGACCTTTGGTTAGTTTATTTACTTACTTGTATACATTTTATTCTTTTAATGGATTTGAGTAAAATAACTTATCCCCAACTAATTTTAACGAAAGACCTCGCTACACTTTTACTGAATATTCTTTATTCTGAAAGAAGGTGGTGGACCAAAAACCTTCTTTTTCTTTACTCTTAATCTTTAGTAAAAGTGTAGCGGGGTAAGGTTTTCTAGCTAAATTTTGTTCGTGCTTCGCACTCCAAAATTTAGAGAAAGCCCTTATATATTACCCGTCATATTATAAAGCGGAACCAAGACCGAGCCGACCATCAATCCTACTCCCAGTCCCAAAAATATTATCAAAACAGGCTCAATAAGGGCTACTAAGTTGTCCACCAGAGAATCAACCTCTCTTTGGTAATACTTGGAAATATTGGACAAGATAAAATCCAGTTTGCCGGAAGCTTCCCCTATTTTAATCATTTGGGTTACAAAAGCCGGGATTTCCGGAACTTTTTCAAAGGCCGAAGATATGGTATTGCCGGCCCTGACAGCCACAATAGCCTGCTCCACGGCTCTTTGATAAACTATATTTCCAACTATCTCGCCGGTAATGGATAAAGCTCTCAAAATGGGAATGCCGCTTATAATCAGGGTGTGCAGATTGTCCGATAGACGGGCCATGCAAAGTTTTCGATACAGATTTCCTATAATGGGGATTTTTAGTTGAAGCGAATGGAAAAATAGTTTTCCCGGAGGGGTCTGGGACCACCTCCAGCCGAATATCGTGGCGCCTATTATTGCCAGTAGCATCAGCAGTCCCCACTGGCGCAGTAAATCGGAGGCGGTTATGACCACCTGGGTATAGAAAGGAACTTCCTGTCCGGTTTCTTTAAAAATACTGACGAGTCGCGGGATTACCACCACCAACATCACCACCATCACTCCGACGAAGGCCAGCATGACAAAGGCCGGATAAATCATGGCATTTTTGGCCTTGCTGGTTAGGTAAAAAGACCTTTCCATATAATCAGCCAAATAGGAGAAAGTCTCCTGCAGTTTGCCGGATTCCTCTCCGGAGCGGACTAAATTGATGTAAAAGGAGGAAAAGGTCTCGCCGTGTTTGGCTAAGGCTTGCGACAGCGAAAGTCCGCCGGTTATGTCGTCCGAAAGAGACGCAATAACGGTACGGAGGGCTTCTTTATTGGTTTCTGCGAGCAGGGTTTTGAGAGCCGACACTACCGGTATGTGGGCTTCAAAAAGTGTGGACATCTGGCGAGAAAAGATTACCACATCTTTATATTTTACCCTGCCGCCGATTTTAATTTCCCAGAGTTTGGGCTTGGACTTCTCCTTAACGGATATAACTACCAGTTTATTTTGTTGCAACAAGGCCAAAGCAGCCTCCTGGGATGAAGTATCCACCACTCCAGAACGAATTTCGCCTTCTTTGGTTCTGGCTCTATATTCAAAAATTGGCATAGTAATCGCGAATATACAAATTTTATACAAATATACGAATAATAAAGTCTTGCAAATTTAACATGAATATACAAACAAGCCTCTTGTTTTATTTGTATATTTGCGTTTGATTCGTATATTAGTGATTACTCTATCGTAGGAGCGACTGTAAATCATTCGGATTGAGAGAGTAAGACATGGCCGATTCTATGCTTATCTCCCCCTTGCGTACAAGTTCAATGAGAGAGCGGTTAAGACTTATCATCCCCTGATCCAGGCTTGTTTCTATCACCAAATCAAGTTGATGTATCTTGTTTTCCCTTATTAAATTGCGAACCGCCGGATTGCCTATCATAACTTCGACAGCCGGCACCAGCCCGCCGTTGATTTTGGGAATCAGGCGCTGGGAGACTATGCCGACGAGGGTGGACGCCAGCTGGGCCCGTATCTGGTTTTGTTGGGCCGGGGGGAAGGTGTCTATGATGCGGTCAATGGTCTGGGCCGCGTTGTTGGTGTGCAGGGTGGAGACCACAAAATGCCCGGTCTCGGCGGCGGTTACCGCCATCGCCATGGTTTCGGCGTCTCTCATCTCCCCCACCATCGCCACGTCCACATCTTCGCGGAAGAGTGATCGCAAAGCATTTTCGAAACTGGCTGTATCCAAACCCACCTCTCTCTGCTCAATAATAGCTTTGTCGGATTCAAACACATATTCAATCGGATCTTCGATGGTAACAATATGGTCGGCCCGGGTATGGTTGATCATGTCTATAATGGCGGCCAACGTGGTGGATTTTCCATGCCCGGTTGGGCCAACTACCAATAAAAAACCCTGTTGTCGGCTGGCAAATTCGGATACTATCGGTGGCAAGCCAAGTTCCTGAAAAGATTTTACTTTAGACGGGACTAGGCGCATTACTGCTCCCATAAACCCCTTCTGATAATAGGTATTGACCCTAAACCTAGCTCTATCCAGAAAACCATAGGAAAAATCCAACTCCCTTTCTTTTAGGAATCTGGTTTTCTGCTCGGGCGACATAAGCATGGTTACGAATTGTTCGGCGGATTCCGCCGTAACTCTTTCCATCCTTAAGAGAGGCACGAGTGATCCGTCAATACGCAAGGTGGGGTAGTTTCCCACGGCGATATGGAGGTCGGAGGCGTTCTCTTTTACGACTTGAGACAATAATTCTTCAAACGCTTGTTTAGAAAAAGACATGTTTTGTTTAGTTTCCCAGCAGTTTCTTAACCTTATTTACTACCTCTGTGGGGGTAAAGTGGGCCTTTATTATGTAGTCGTCGGCCCCCAGTCCCATCCCCCGGTCAATGTCTTCTTTTTGCCCGAGATTGGTCAGAAGCACAACCTTGGAGTTGGGAATCAGATTGCTTTTTTTTATTTCCTGCAAAATATCAAAACCATCCATGACCGGCATGACTATGTCCAAAAGGAGGACCTCGGGCAAATACTCTTTTATCTTTTGCAGCCCGCTTTTGCCGTCAGGCGCTGTTTCAACCTGGAAACCCTCCTGTTTGAACTTCAAAACATACATATCCAAAATAAAAGGATCGTCGTCGATGATTAATATTTTGTGATTTTTAGAATCAAGCATATTGGTTAAGGCGCCGCCGTGTGTTCTCCAGCAGGCTTGCCGGTTATGGTATTGGTTTCCAAGTAATAAGTAATAAGATAGGTTGAGCCGTCGACTGAAGCATAAATATACCGGTAGTTACTGTAATTGAAGGGATCCGCAGGAATCTTGGGCAGGGCGTCTTTATTCAAAAGCTCCTGCGATACGGAATCCGAGCCGATTAAGGCCACTGGCGGGTCACTCACGGGATAGGTACGGTTATTGACTACATAAATAGCCAGAGCACCCTGTAGGGTTTTTACATCCCTTTCTCTCTGCGCGTCGCGCGCTTTGGACCTAGCCTGCTCTACCTGGACGAAGATGGCCGACCCTATCAGGGAAATGATAGCCGTTACCACCAGAAGCTCCACCAAAGTAAAACCTTTATTTTTTTGTGAGTTATTAATTTCCAATTCTTAATAAATTTTACTCCAATCTTATTATACTACTTCCAGTAATTCTTCAAAACCTATTTTTCCGGCCAACACCTTCATTATACCGTCCTGCTTCATCGTAATCATACCCTGTCTGACGGCCTCCTCCGATATTTTTCCTTCGGAGAGTGAAGTAAGAATAATTTTTTCAAGATCGGGTGTCATGGAAAGTATTTCAAAAACACCCAGCCGTCCCCTGGTGCCTTTTGGACAGGAGGATGATACCAAGGGCTGATAAATTTCGGCGGGCAGACTTTTTTTAACTCCCTCTTTTATATTGGCGGGCATCTTTTCAATCTCTTCCAGCACCAGTTCTTTAACTCTGTCCTCCAGCGGAACTTTCTTTTTGGAATCTGGACACAATTTTCTGACCAATCTTTGCCCTACAGCCATAATCAAAGAGGGGGCTATTAAGTATGGGTCTATGCCCATATCCACCAATCTGGGGATAACTCCCAAGGCGGTGTTGGTGTGCAAGGTAGAAAGAACCAAATGTCCGGTGAGCGCGGCGTGAATGGCCAGGGCCGCGGTTTCTTTGTCCCGTATCTCCCCTACCATAATTATGTCCGGGTCTTGGCGCAAAATAGAACGAAGCCCCCCGGCGAAATCATAGCCGATTTCCGGGCGGATTTGCGACTGACTGACACCGGGCATAAAATATTCCACCGGGTCTTCCAGGCTCACCACATTGGATTTTTCCTGGTTTAAAATCTGCAGCATGGCGTAGATAGTAGTGGATTTGCCTGAGCCGGTGGGACCGGTAATGAGTATCATGCCGTAAGGACGCTGCATGTTGGTCTGGAGAAGGCTTAGATTTTGCCCCTCCAGTCCCAAATCCTCGAGTTTTTTAACCCCGGTTTCGGTATCCAGAATACGCATAACCACTTTCTCGCCGTTGGTGGTGGGAAAAGTGGAGACGCGGAAATCTATATCTCTGCCTCCTTCCAACTGGGTTCGGAAGCGTCCGTCCTGGGGAATACGGGTCTCATCTATTTTAAGGTTGGTCATAACCTTGATTCTGGTTACTATAGCCGCATGGATTCCGATAGGCATGGAAAGATTGGTATGTAATTCGCCGTCCACCCGGAATCTCACCCGCAATTGATCGCGCATCGGCTCAATGTGTATGTCGGAGGCCCGGCCCTCCACGGCATGGCGCAATATAACTGAAACCATCTTGGTAACGGGCGCTTCATCCAAAATATTGGCCGTTTCGGGTTTGAGCGTCTTAACCTCCTCTTCGGGATATTCTTTTTTAAACTCGGAAAGCGCTTTGTTTACTTCCCCCGAAAGGCCCTGGTAACCCTCCAGAATTTTATGGAAATCAGAAGGGACTATTATGAAAACTCTTATGGGTATATTGGCCTTGGTAGCTATAAATTTAAGAGCCTCGCGGGCGGAGAGATCTTCCGGATAAAGCATTCCCACATCCAAGTATCCCTCATTTTTACCCAAAGGCACCATCTTGTAATAACGGGCGGATTCCTCGGGAATTTCTTTCAAGATTTCAAAATCAACCGGCTCGTCCCGCATGTATTTTATCGGATAGCCGGTCAGTTCGCTTTTAGCTTCCGCCACTTCTTTCTCGGTGATTCCGCGCTGGTACAGAACGTCTTCCAATAAAATATTGTTGGTTTGAGTCTCGTCCAAGATGGCCGCGCTGCTGTCGGCATCCAGCGCACCCTTGCTTATTAATATGTCGGTTATTGTTTTGGCCATACTTGTTTTAATTTAAAATGGGGCAAAAGGATTAGTTCTTCCGGGTGTGCCCGTTGATCCGGGAGTGCTGGTGGAAGTTAAACCGGCTGATGTACCCTCCGACAGCTCCAGACTTTTGAAAATGGAATTCTGAAAAAGCGAAATATCAAGTTTTAAGGTCTTCAGACGGCGGACATCGCTTAGGTTTTGGCCGAATTCGCTTTCGGATGATCCGGTATCAACTTGCGGGGCTATCTTGGAGTAGCGGTAAAAGTTAAAAATCACCCCCGCAATGGAGACCGCCAGAACAGACGCCAGTATAATATTTCTCTTCATCCCGTTAGAAATTTAGGCTCATAATTATATTTTTTGACATCGTGCTATAAATTCTGCTATTTAGTACTTTTTTAAGAAAAAACATACATTTCTAACGGGATTCATTATTGCTGATAATAAGTTTTAGCCTGCATTAAAATAGTAAAAATTCCCCCGGTGCCGGCACTGCTGAAAGTTATGGACTTCACGTCCATTATCCTCATATTTCTTTCAAGTCCCCCCAGGAAAGCTTTGAAAGACTCATAACTTCCCAAGAGGCTGAAATTAATCGGCAATTCTTTGGTGGGGCTGGCTGACTTGGGCTGGGGTATGCTTACGGCTCCTCCGGGCTTGGGTTGTCCGGAAGCCTCTTTTTTGGTTTCCACTTTTTCAGTGAAATCAATATTTTTAAGCACAAGTCCCGAGCGTCCGCTCAAATTTTCAAAAAATTTCAATAATTCGGCCGAATTTCTTCCTTGGGGCAGGGATTGGTCGATTCGCCGCAAATCTTCCTTGGTCATGCGGTTTATGGAATCAAGCAGCACATCTCTGTTTTCAATAAGGTCCGTCAGCTCGTTGTCCAGCGACTGCAGTTCCTGGGTTGAGTTCTTTATCATCCGGTATCTGCTCCATTCCGGGCGGAGATAAAAAATTCCTATCACGATAGCCGTCAGGCCGAGTAAAATTGTTAAAAACGATCTGACCATAGGATCTGTTTAATTAAATTGTTCCCAGTTTAAACAGTGAGGTTTTCAGAAAAATGGTGAGCTGAAAATTAACCAGATTATTGGATCCAAGGGTTATGCCTCCAAATTCTACTTTTTCTATATTGGGGTTTCTTTCCAATAACAAGATTTGGTCAGTTACCACGGCGTAGCTTGACGCCTCTCCCGTCATATCAATTTTGCGGCTCTCTACAGTCAAATTGAAACTGTTAAAACGTACGCGGGGCAGGGTGTTGAGTTCTAACAGTTTTAATATATTGAGAGTAAAAACATGTCCGTTCAAAACGGTCTGCATATTTTTCAGGCGCGATTCCAGGATAAAGATCTGGTTTATAAGCTCCGGGCGCAATTCGGCCTCTTTGGCTCTTATCTGTACTCCCAGATCACCTTGGGTTTGCAGTTGGGATCGGTTGGTAAAAACTAAACCGCCGTATCCGGCTAAAACGAAACAAAAAGCCGTCAGACTACCGTAAAAGGCGAGGCTCGCCCCTTTTTGAATCTGGATACTGCTGATGAAGGACGACGATGATTCTTTTTTAAGAAGAAAATCGGCCAAATGTGGAAATTAGAATTTTTTATTTCACGCTTATCTCATGTAGGGCCAATCCGACGGCCACCGGGAAATCGGTGGCAATTTGGCGCAGGACTGGCTGCAGGAAAGCCGGAGTTATCAGTCTGTTGAAGGGATTGCCTTTGGTTACCTCTACCCCAAATTTCAAATTTGCTTTTTCAACCAATCCCTTGAGGTTTGAACCTCCGCCGGTAAGATTTATTTTCTGAATTTTGCGCGGAGACTTGCGGTTGTAAAGGGATATCAATCTTTCCAGCTCCGAGAAAAGAATTTCTACCAGAGGCGTTAAGACCGAGACAATTTCTTTTTCTTCCGCCAGCTCGCTCAAGCCCACTTCTTTTTTCAGAGCATCGGCTCTTTCGGTGTTGATACCCAATCCTCTTTCCAGGGCCTTGGTGAGCTCCTGAGACCCTCGGTTTATATTGTTGGATACCCTCAATTTTCCCCGGTCTACCATGGCAATCGTAGTTGATTGGGAGCCAAGATTGATGATGGCGGTGGGAGCCGGGTCCGGTCCCACCAGGGACCTTGCCATGCTGAAAGTTTCTACCTCTAAAGCCCGCAGATTTACGCCGGCCAACGCCACCGCCCGCTTTAATTTTTCAATCATCTCTTTGGGGACGGCCACCAGCAAAACCTCCACCATATCCGGCTGTTCACTCGTCGGCTCCAAAATTTCCCAGTCCAGCGCCACCTCCGAGATGGAAATAGGGATATATTTGCGGGCTTCAAACGGAATCGCCTTTTCTATTTCATTGCGCGGGATTATGGGGAAAGACAGGGTCGTTACGAAGCTGGAGGTAGCCGGTATAGCCACGACGGCCTCTTTGGTGGTCACGTGCGATTCTTTTAGGATGTCTTTGACCAGAGAGGCTATGTCCTGATCCAAATACCGCAAAAATCCCCCGCCTACGCCGGACACTTCCTTGAAATAGTTTACATTCAGCAGTTCTCCGTAAGTTTCCAGGATTGCTCTCTCCGATTCGTATTTTAATTGTACTACCTTGGTTGAGGAGACACCAATATCAATGCCCACGATGCGGTTGGGACGGGAGGCAAAAAACTTGCCGGAAAAGAGCTGGGACAAATTTAGTTTTTTTAAGAAGGTTAAGTCCATTTATATACGGTATTATAACATAATTGAACTTGGACATATAATAATTGTATGTGTAAGACCATCGGCGGCGTAAAAAAGTTTATTTTAGACCTTATTTTCCCTATCTTTTGTCTGGGCTGTCAGGAGGAGGGCCAATTTTTATGCGAAAAATGCCGATCTAAAATACTTGTCATCCCGCCAACCTGTTTTGTCTGCAAAAAAATGGTACCCATCGCCGAGGGTTCTGTTCCCGGCCGGACTTGCCTAAACTGCCGGTCTAAAACCAATATATATGCATATCTATCGCCTTTTTTCTATGAAGGGCTGATAAAAAACTCCATCCACGACCTTAAATATAAAAGGGTGCGGGATATTGCCGGAGAATTATCCGGTCTATTGGCGGATTATTTGGTTAAGTACAAAGTTGTTTTTCCCCAAGAGGCCCTACTTATCCCCGCCCCCCTGCATTCATACCGCCGGCGGGAGCGGGGTTTTAACCAAGCCGAGCTTATCGGACATCTCCTGTCCGAAAGAATTGGGGTGAATTTAGAGAAAGAAGTCTTAATAAAAACCAAAAGCACTAAATC
>CAYHON010000015.1:0-16672 GCA_964358425.1 uncultured Candidatus Saccharibacteria bacterium
GAGTGAACGTGAAGATGGGTAAAATTCATTTATTTTAATGCGGTTCCCTGCCTACCGCAGGCAGGCCTCGGTAGCATTCTCAAAAACACACTACCTTCGACCGCATTCAAATCATTATAATACTAAAAGTGAAAATTAAGAAAAAAGGGATTTATAAACTTTTTCTAATCGGTATCGATGAGGCCGGGCGCGGACCGCTGGCGGGGCCTATTGTCGTCGGCGGAGTTATGCTGGCAGTTCAAAATAGGAGCGAGGAGAGAAAAATATTCGCGAGTATCCGCGATTCCAAAAAACTTACTCCCCCCAAAAGAGAAAATTGGCTAAAATTCATAAAAAATCATACGCAGGTGACTTATGCCCGGGCCATAATTTCTCCCGCGGTTATAGACAAGATAAATATATCTCAGGCGGCCCTGCTCGGCGCCGAGAAGGTTTATCAAAAATTGTTGGCTAGAGCTGTCTGGCATAATCCGCAGAAAATAATCACCCGGCTGGACGGGGGATTGCGCCTTAAAAATGCCGCATGCGAGACCATCATAAAAGGCGACGAAAAAATACCGGTCATCGCCGCCGCGTCTATCGTCGCTAAAACTTGCCGAGACAATTTGATGCTAAACTGGCATAAAAAATATCCCCTCTATGGATTTGACAAACATAAAGGGTATGGTACTCTACGACACAGAGAAGCCTTGAGAAAATTTGGCGCATGCCAAATCCATCGCCGTTCTTTTACTTTTAGATAGGTGGACAAAATCAAGACAGTTAAGGAGGAGTGAAATGGAGAAGAGAAAACCCACCGAAGAGGAACTGGCTGGCTTGCGCGCGCTGGCTCAAGCGCACCTTGATGTAGACGCCGCGATTGAGGATACACGCGCCAATTTTCAAACGGGAAATCTTGATGTGTTTATCTATGTGAAAACCTCGCTCCAACAGATAAAAACACACATGGAAACCGCCATGGATTGGATAGGGGAGCTTCATCGCTTACTGCATCTGGGATGCGAGCTTGACATAAAACTTGAAGGAAGTTTTATAACGGGGCTACCAAAATCTCTGCCTATCCAGCGCTGTTGCCAGTAGGCGCTGCGCGCCGATGAGAATAGTTTTAAAAGTTAAAGAGACTCATGTGGTCTCTTTTTTTATCCTGCAAGGCGCGCATTTCCATTTTTACCCTAAATGTGGTTAAATCTGATTGCAATGTCTGCGTCTCATTTGGAAAAAACTTACTTAAAAATCGGCTCCGCGCCTGATTTGTCAAGCTTCAAAGAAAGAGTTTTTTACCGATTTTTAGAAATCATACCCGGGGCTCTAATCTGGCTTACTTTTATTGCAATTATCGCCGTATCTTTTCTCCGTCCGCTCTGGGCGGCCATTTTTATAATAGCTTTTGATATTTACTGGTTTCTGAAATCGGTTTATTTTTCCTGGCACCTGCGCGCCAGCTTCCGGACCGTGCGCGAATATTCTCAAAAAAATTGGCTGGAGGAATTAAACCGGGTTGATTTATCTAAAAATAAGTTAGGCATTAAAAATTGGCGAGACGAACTGTGGCACTTAATCATCCTCCCTTACTATCTGGAAGGATACGAGGTGCTGAAAAGCAGCTTTGAGGGACTGCTTAAATCCGGCTACCCTTGCGGGCGATTTTTGGTGGTCTTGAGCGGGGAAGCAAGAATGGGAGAGACAGGAGAAAAAGTGGGAGAAAAAATCAAAGAAGAGTTTCAAGATAAATTCGGCGGTTTTTTGCTAACCACCCACCGAGACGCGCCCGGCGAGCTGGCCGGTAAAGGGGCCAATGAAACCTGGGCCGCGCGCGAAGCTAAAGAAAAACTGGTGGATCCGCGCAGGATACCTTATGAGAAAATAATCGTCTCCGTTTTTGACGTGGACACCGTGCCCTCGCCCAGCTATTTTGGACGGCTAACTTATAAATATCTGACATGTAAAAATCCTCTACGCACATCTTTCCAGCCCGTCCCACTTTTTATAAACAATATCTGGGAGGCGCCGGGACTCGCCCGCGTTATCTCTTTTTCTTCCACCTTTTTTCATATGATGAACCAAATGCGTCCCGAGCGGCTGGTTTCTTTTTCGTCCCACGCTTTTCCTTTCAAAGCTTTAGTGGAAATGGACTTTTGGAATACCAACGCCGTCTCGGAGGACTCGCGTATTTTTTGGCGGGCACTTTTGCAGTTTGACGGCGACTGGCGCGTGGAGCCTCTAAAAGTGCCTGTGTCTATGGATGCCAACGTTGCCGAAACTTTTTGGCAGACTATGAAGAATCTTTACAAACAGCAACGGCGCTGGGCCTACGGCTCGGCCGATATCGCCTATTTTCTGTATGGATTTTCCAAAAATAAAAAAATATCCCTGCGGACCAAGTTTTACTGGGGATTCAATATGATAGAAAGCTTTTGGTCTTGGGGAACCAACTCTATTATGATTTTCCTGATGGGCTGGCTGCCCATCCTGCTCGGAGGACGCGGTTTTGATTCCACGGTTTTGGCCTACAACACTCCGCGCATCGCGGGCTACATTATGAGCTTCGCCATGCTTGGCATCATCACTATGATTCATTTCTCCATCCTGCTCCTGCCGCCCCGTCCGCCGATTTACGGCCGCCATAAATATGTTTTTATGGTCTTGCAATGGCTTTTTATGCCGCTGACCCTTATTTTATCTGGCTCGTTTCCGGCCGTGGACGCGCAAACCCGTTTAATGCTCGGAAAATATATGGGCTTTTGGCCGACACCTAAAATAAGAAAGGGGATGCAGAAAACGATATTTGAAGAAAAAAAATAGAGTCCGTGGGGGGCTCTTTTTTTGTTAGGGGCGCAGAGGAGACACGTGGAAAGATTTCCAAAGCGGCAGGTTTAGTCTTTTTTTAAGGGGAAATTCCAGAGTGGCGTGCGGACAAACCGTGCCAAGAGGAAAAATATTTTCTATGTCTTTGTAGCGGCAATTTTTCGGGATTTTAGTATAAGTAAGCGCGTGTACCGCGGAAAAACTAAGCACGACGGAGAGAACTTTTTCTCCCGGGCCAATACCGGCCATATGTTTTAGTTCTCTATCCTTACTGGAAAAAGACACAAAAATACCATTATGATCCCATACCACTATCAGAGCCACAGGTGACAACGCCACCTGATTTATTTGAAAGAAAAAACTTCTCTGCAAGATTTTTCCGTCTCGAAGGGCCATCAGTTTTATAATTCCCCGTCGGTTGCAATCTTTTCCTACTTCGGTAAGCAGAACGTCCGACCTTAAATACACCGGCGGTTGGTTACCCATAGTCCTCCTCGTATTATTAAAAAATCAAAGTTCTTCAAACCAAGGATATGCTAATATATATATTGTATGGTGTCAACACTAGGAATACCCTTTTCGGTTGTGGACACAAATCTTATAATTTGTTATTATATTTTTATGGTTATACGAATGAAACATAGCAAGGGCAAACGCAACCGGGTGCGGTCTCACCACGCGCTTAAAGCCGGTATTTTTGCCAAATGTTCCCATTGCGGGGCCGCCAACGTTTCTCACGTTGTTTGTAAAAACTGTGGCTATTACGCCGGGCGAAAAGTAATAGATGTCCTCGCCAAATTAGACAAAAAAGAAAGAAAAAAGAAGGAAAAAGAATTGAAAGAACACGACCACGAAAAAGATAATGACTAATTCCTAATACCTAATTTCTAATCAATGTCTAATGACTAATTCTTTAATTTAGAAATTCAGTCATTGGGATTTGATTAGACATTAGAAATTAGACATTAGAAATTTTCAACTATGGCCTCGCGCCACTTAGCTCGTTCCATTGCCATGCAGTCCCTCTTTGAGTGGGACTTCAATAAGATAAATAAGCCGTCCGACAAAAAGGATGAAGAAAAAATGCTGGTCGAGACGGTTGAGCGCAACAAACAGGAATTCGGCCCCGGCCTGGATGAAGAGTTTCCTTTTATAGACCGGCTGGTGGAAGGCACCATAAAGTATCTTCCGCAGATAGATAAAATCATCGAAAAGGCCGCCCCCGAATGGCCCATTCAGCAGATTACGGCCGTAGACAGAGCGGTTTTGCGCCTAGGGCTTTTTGAGTTGCTTTTTGGTAACAGAGAGGAGGTTCCTCCCAAGGTTGCCATAGATGAGGCCATAGAGCTTGGTAAAAGTTTCGGCGGGGACTCCTCCGGCAAATTCGTCAACGGAGTGCTCGGCACGATATACCGCGAAATAGGCGAGCCGGGCAAAGAATATCCCAACAAAGAAGAGCTGGCTAAAAAAAGAGAAGAAGAGAAAGAAGAAAATATAAAAAATGACTAATTCTTTAATTTAGAAATTCAGTCATTGGGATTTGATTAGACATTAGAAATTAGACATTAGAAATTTTGTGCACAATCTACAGGAGTTAGAAAAAAAGCTTTCTATAAAATTTAACAATCCTGATCTTTTGCTTCAGGCCCTCACCCACAGGTCTTACCTAAACGAGAAGCCTGATTTCAAAGTGGGCCACAACGAACGTCTGGAGTTTTTGGGCGACGCGGTTTTGGAATTGGTGGTAACCGAAGATCTTTATAGCCGTTTTCCGGACAAACCCGAAGGAGAGCTGACCAGCTTCCGGGCGTCTTTGGTAAACGCCAAAATGCTTTCGGAAGTATCGGTAGAACTGGGTATAAACGAATTTTTGCTCCTGTCGCGCGGAGAAGCTAAAGACACGGGACGCGCCCGCCAATATATACTCGCCAACGTTTTTGAATCGCTGACGGGGGCGATATTTCTTGACCAAGGATATGCGGCGGCCAAAAAATTCATTGAAAAATCCGTCCTGCCGCGCCTGCCGGAAGTCATAGAAAAAAAATTATATAAAGATCCCAAATCTCTTTTTCAGGAAGAAGCGCAGGAAAGAGCCGGGATTACTCCCCGCTATGACGTCATAGACGAGTGGGGACCTGACCACGACCGCCATTTTGTGGTAGGCGTATTTTTGGGCGAGGAAAAAGTGGCGGAGGGCGAAGGGCCGTCCAAACAAGACGCCCAGGAAGAAGCAGCGCGTCTGGCTTTGCATAATAAAGGGTGGCATAACAATAAGTCCTGATTGGTTTGCATTTTGACAATTTAGCAAAAAAATACCGCACAGCGAACCGTGCGGCAAATTAAACACAGGCAACTTTTTACAGTTTCTGTTGCAAGACATAATCAGCGCTCCTTTGGAAAATAGGCCAACAACATAAAGAAAAAGATCAATCATCAGTATGCTACAACAATTAGAAAATAAAGTCAATGCATCTCAAAAAACTAGAAATCTCCAGATTCAACTCAATTATTGACTTGTGCCTTAAACCTAGTATCATAGAAATATGATTAAAACTCTTATCCATGAGAAAAATATAGCCGAAATGGTGCGCCGGCAGGTAACCGGAGCATTAAGGGAAATTTTAAGCGACCCTGATGCCGGTTTAATATTGACTAAAAAAACAGAGAGACGTCTGCAAAAATCGGTTCACTCTAAAGAACAGGGTGATTTTAAGCCCCTTATAAAAGTGTTGGAAAAATACTAAACCATGGCCTGGCGGTTTTTTATTACCAAAGAAGCCGAAGATGATTTAGACAATTTAGATAGGCAAATTCAAAAACGCATTTTAGAAAAGCTGGCCTGGCTGGTAAATAACTTTGATGAAGTCGTACCCCTGCCTCTGGGTGGAAAATGGCGGGGTTTTTTTAAATTGCGGATGGGTGACTGGCGAATTATTTATGAAGCAGACAACAAGAAGGAAGAAATTTTTATACATCACCTTGGTCGGAGAGACGAAGTGTACAAATACAAGAGGTAATTTTTATATTTTCAAATGCATCTCAAAAAGTTAGAAATCTCCGGTTTTAAGTCTTTCGCCAAGCATACCGTTTTGGAATTTCCCTCCAAAGTTACGGCGGTGGTCGGCCCCAACGGCTCCGGCAAGAGCAACATCAAAGAATCCATCCAGTGGGTTTTGGGCGAGCAGTCTATGAAATCCCTCCGCGGCAAAAAGGGGGAAGATTTGATTTGGAACGGCTCGCCCCCCCACGTCTCGGGCAGTAAGCAGGTCCCGCGTATGGGCAAGGCCTCGGTTACACTTACTCTGGACAACAAAGACGGGCGCATACCGCTGGATTTTGAGGAAATAGTTCTGGCGAGAAAAATATTCCGTGACGGCATCAATGAATACTATCTGAACGGCACTCAAGTCCGTCTGAAAGATGTGGTGGAGCTTATCGCCCGCATGGGACTGGGAGAAACCAAGCACAACATCATCGGCCAGGGAGAAGTGGACCGGATATTGCTCGCCTCTCCGCGCGAAAAAAGAGAAATGCTGGAGGAGGCTCTGGGACTCCGCGTCTACCAGCTCAAAAAAAACGAGACCGAAAGAAAATTGGACTCCACCCAAAACAACATGAAGCAGGTAGAGGCTTTGTTGCGGGAAATAACCCCACATTTAAAATTCCTGCGGATACAGGCCGAGAAACATAAAACACGGGAACAGCTGGAATTGGATTTGAAAAATCTGCAAAAAAACTATCTATCTAAAGAGAGAAAAGAAATAGCGGCGGTCCGGGCGCAGCTGCAATTCGAGTCAGAGCCGTTGTTCAAGAGAAAAGCGGAAATAGAAAAAGAAACCAAAAACACCTTACAAAAAATTACCGAGGCCGAAAAATCTTTAAATCCGGGAACTCAAACCAACCCGGACGAAAAAAAACTGCTGGGGTTGGAAAACAGTCGTCGGGAATTGGAACGGGAATTGGGACGGCTGGAAGGAAGGCTGGAAGTAGAAAAGAGCAGGGATTTAAATACGGCCGGCGGCACCAAAGCGAGGCCTGTAGACGCCGATTATATCCGGGAAGAAATAAAAGGTTTTATTACTGAAATAAAAACCGTCTTGGATGAAGAAGACCGGATAGAGGCCGTGCGAACTCATCTGCAAAATCTGGCCGACGATCTGGAAAAGCTTCTCCAAAAAATACAAAAGGGGACGGTAGAGATTGAAAAGACTGCCGCGTCCAAAGAAAACCCCCTGGTGGCGGAGCTGCAAAAAAGCCTCAAAAAAATGCACGCAGATTTAGCCGAAACCAGCCAAGAAATCGAAAAACTCAACTTGGAACGGTCCCGCCGGTCTTTGGCCGACCGGACTATGCAGATGAAAATACGGGAATATGATTCGTCCCTCCGTACTCTGCAAAACGAAGAAAGAGATTTATCCATGAAGTTGGAGCGGCTTATGTTTGCGGAGGAAAAATTAAAGGAGCGGGAAGGAGCTTGGCGGCAGGTTATGCACGAGGCCCGGATGGCCGCTGAAGACATTGGGGGCGAAATAGCTCCGGAATTTATAAACACAGCCAACGAGGAGCTGAAGAAAAAAATAGACCGCCTGCATTTGAAGCTGGAGGAGGTGGGTGGGATAGACGCCACAGTCATCAAGGAATTTTCAGAGCTGGATGCCCGCCACAGCCATCTGTCCAAAGAATTGGAAGATTTGAAACAAGCCCACATTGCCCTGAAAGAACTCCTAAAAGAACTGGACGGACATATAAAAAATAATTTCAAAGAAGGGTTTGCGAAAATAAAAGAAGAATTCAATAAATATTTCCGGGTCATTTTCGGCGGCGGCAAGGCCAGCTTGTATCTGATAAAACCGGTGGTTAGAGCCAAGGATGAGGAATCCGAATTGCCGCCGGATGAATTGCCCCAGGAGGGAGTGGAGCTTCTGGTGGAGCTCCCCCGCAAAAGAACCAAGGGACTGGCTATGCTTTCGGGCGGGGAGCGCGCGCTTACCTCTATCGCCCTGCTCTTTGCGATTACGGCCATCAACCCGCCGCCGTTTTTGATACTGGACGAGACTGATGCCGCGCTGGACGAAGCCAATACCCAGCGCTACGCCGCGATGCTCAAGGAACTGTCCGAAAAAACCCAGCTGATAATCGTTACCCACAACCGCGAGACCATGAAATCCGCCGGCATCCTGTACGGTGTGACGATGGACGACGGCGGCGTGTCTAAACTTTTATCCTTGAGACTGGAAGAAGCGGAGGTCTATACCAACCGTTGACAAGAAAATTATTTCCTGCTATTTTAAAACCGAAGTAAAAGGAACCTTCACAAAAAGACCCTGCGGGGTCCGGTATCATCTCCACTGCGGTGGGGGAAATTCGCTTCGGCGAGAAAGGAACAATTGAATGGCAACCAGAGAGTTTTCTTCCGGACGAGATCATGTAGCCAATCAAATTCTGGCTGAAATAACGCTGGGGTCGTTGTCACCCGGAGAACGGCTGGGATGGTTTGAAAAGGCTTTTTGGTCAGCCGTAAAAAGAGAACTTGATGAGTCCGCTCTGGAAATCCTGGGGCTTAGCCAGACCACCATACAAGGTATTGAAGAAGAGAAGGCAGAAAAAGATTATGATTCGCAGGCAGCTGCCCGACGGACAGCCCGGGAAATTTTTCTTGAGAAAATTGAGAGTATTTATTGGGAACTGCCAGACGGCAACGTTTTCCCCAAGCTTCGTCTGGAGATTATTCGGGGAGTTGCCTCGTCATGGAGCCCTTCAATCACTCTTCCGCCAAGCTGTGACGCTTTTGATTTTTTAAAGGCTGCCTACAAGCCGGGTGGATCGCGTTATAAAGACGAGACTCGGTGGGAGAAAGCTTCTCGTGGAAAAAAAGATCCCGACAAAGAATTACGGGAAAAAATCCTGGATATTATCCACCAGAGAGCCAGAACAATAGGCTTTGGAGACAATCCGGATAAACTTTTCTTCTGGATAAAGCGGACTCGTCTGCCCGAAGATGTCGCCGAAGTTCTGGCCAAGGCCCGCATAGAAGAAGCGGGGATTGAACGGATTTTCCGAGACGCTTGGTACGCGGATATGCTTGGGCCGTTTGAAGTAGAAAAAAGATCTTCCGCGGGTCTGGAGTTGCATACCAAACTCTGCGAAGCTATCAAAGACTTAGACCATCAAGTCGGCGACCTCCTGAAAGCTATGCAACCCGAAGAAAAAATGTCTTTCCGGCCCAATACGCAGGACCGACAAATCGGCGGGTCTGAATATGTGATCGGAAAGATAACCACGGTTTACAACAGTCTTCAGGCAATTGAGATAAGTGTGGTTCTGGAAGATTCATGCGACAGAGGACTTAGTTGCTGTATCTTCGGCCGGGCCAAACGGCATATCCGGAAATGGCTGGAGGAAATTCAACAGTCCGTCAGCGTTGTTCTCCGAATGGATGGCGGCGGATTCAAAGTCCCGCTGGTGTATCCTTTCAACCGCACCAGATAATAAGCGAACGGGGCAGGATAAATAGAATTTCTAACTTTAAATTCCCTTCGGGGAATTTTTTTATTATTCGGCGGGAGTAAATTGGACATATTGACACCTAAATTTAATCTTGCTACATTACTTTTATGTTAATGATCCGCTTTCAGCGCGTAGGCCGTCGAAATGATCCGGCTTATCGCGTGGTAGTAACCGAAAAAAGGTCCAAGCCCAAGTCCGGAGGAGTGGAGATACTTGGATCCTATCATCCCAAAACCAAGCATACGGTCCTGAAAAACGACCGGATTTTACATTGGCTGGCCAAGGGCGCCAAGATGTCCGCTACGGTCAATAATTTATTGGTGCGGAAAGAAGTCATTAAAGCTCCAAAGATAAACGTGGTCAAAGCTCAAAAAATTGCCGAAGCTCCGGCTACCAAACCCGCCGAACAAAAACCTGCTTAAAAAAAAGGTGTTTGACCCAGTAATACAACCTCGGCTCTGCCGACCCATAGGCATTTGTTAACGGAGTATTATTATGTATATAGTTAATTTATAAGTTACCCTAAGTATTAACTATATGGCCGGCCAAGAAATGCCTATGCCGAGGTTGATATACTGGGTTTGACTTTTTCATTAAACGGGAATATAATATAGTTATATACAGTAAACAAAGGTCGAGTAGATATTCAGTTTTTCGCAAAGAGTGAGGAGAAAATCGTTACTGTTTACAGATTGCGATTACTCCGGAACTGTTTTGCACAAGACAAATGGCTAAAATGATGCAAGACCAGGAATTCCTGGAATACGTCGTGCGTGCGCTTGTAGATGTCCCGGACGCCGTAAAAAGCGACCGCAAGGTGGACGAGATGGGTGTATTAATCACCTTGAAAGTTGACCCGACGGATATGGGCAAAATAATCGGGCGCCAAGGACAAACCGCCAAAGCAATCCGATCTCTGCTTCGCGTAGTCGGCATAAAGAACAATGCCCGCGTGAACCTGAAGATTGAAGAGCCGGAAGGCGGCCGCGGTCCTAATCCTAGACCAGTGCCTGAGTCTAAGGATGTCGACGATATAGTTGATGACCTGAAACTTTAATCTCGAATTTTTCAAAAATCCCTGCATATGGCGGGGATTTTTGTTTATAAAAAAACCACGTGTATACGTGGTTAAGTTTTCTCTTTAGATCACAGACTTTTCAGCGACCCTAAACATACTCATAGCGACATCTATCCTAGTTACCTCAATGTCAGCTTCTTTCAGAGTGCAGAGCATCCAGTCTTTCTGAAAGCAAACATCCCACCGGTTGGAAATGAAACCGAATACTGCTTCATCAAGATTGGCATCCGACACATCTTTTCCTATGCCAGCCATGGAGTTTTCCTCCTCTGATAGATTTATACTTTCAATAACCTGATTGCATTTCTATACTAAATACGGTATTATGTCAAATATGCGTTTTGATATTATCACAATTTTTCCCAATATCTTTGACTCCTATTTCGGGACATCTATCCTCAAACGGGCGCAGGAGAAAAAAATCGTGGAGATACAAGTACACAACCTCCGCGATTTTGCGATTGATAAAAGAGGTACGATAGACGGCCGGCCTTACGGCGGCGGAGCCGGCATGGTGATGATGGCACAGCCGATATTAGATGCGGTCCAAAAAGTGACAAGTGACAAGCGACAAGCGACAAGGAAAACTAAAATAATCGTTCTATCGGCTAAAGGCAAGCAGTTCAACCAAAAACTGGCCCACGATTGGTCCAAAAAATACGACCAGCTGATTTTAATCAGCGGCAGATACGAGGGGATTGATGAGCGGGTGAAAAAAATTTTGAAAGCGGAGGAGATATCTATGGGTCCCTATGTTCTGACCGACGGCGAAGTGCCGGCGATGGCCATAGTCTCGTCCGTAACGAGGCTCCTGCCCGGAACTATAAAACTAGAGTCTTTAGCCGAGGAGTCTCATTGGAATTTATTACTCAAAAAAGAAACCCTTCGACAAGCTCAGGGCAAGAAGGGTGGATTAGAATATCCGCACTACACCCGGCCGGAAATTTTGGAATACAAGGACAAAAAATATAAAGTGCCGCCAGTTCTGCTCTCCGGCCACCATCAAAAAATAGAGAAGTGGCGAAAAAAATAGCCCTAATACAAATCGGGGCTGTTTTTGTTTTGAAGAAAAAACTATAATCAAGTTATGGATAATTTTCTATGGGGTGTCTCCACCAGCGCGCATCAAGTAGAGGGGGGCAATAAAAACGACTGGACGGAGTGGGAGAAGAAAAATGCCGGGAGGATGGCTTTACATGCCGAATTTAAATTCGGCAATTTGCCTTCCTGGCCAAGGATAAAAACCCAGGCCAAAAATCCGCAAAATTATATTTCGGGTCTAGCTTGCGACCACTATAACCGCTTTGCGGAAGATTTTAATCTGGCCCGGGAGCTGGGCCACAACGCCCACCGCTTTTCTATAGAATGGTCGCGGATAGAGCCAACAGAAGGCAGTTTTGACGAGCGGGAAATCGAGCACTATCGGCAAGTTATAAAATCTCTGCGGGAAAGAAATATTGAGCCATTCGTAACTCTTTGGCATTGGCCCATACCCTTGTGGCTGAGAGATAAAGGAGGCTGGTCGAACAAGGATATCGCGAATTATTTCTCCCGCTACGTAGAAAAATTGGTTGAAGTTTTGGGAGAAGAAATAAAATACTGGATTACCATCAATGAGCCCATGGTCTATGCCAGTATGTCTTATCTTTTTGGAGACTGGCCGCCACAGAAAAAAAATCTTTTTTCTTATTTAAAAGTTATCCGCCATCTGGCCGCCGCCCATCAAACCGCCTATAAAATAATCAAAAAAAAATATCCGCAGGCTTCCATCGGACTAGCCCACAATATGAATTGTTTTGAGCCTTATAAAAACAAAGTTGTAAACCAGATTATCAAAAAATATGCCGAGTGGTGGTGGAATTTTAGCTTTTTAAACAGGGTCAAAAATAAGCTGGATTTCATCGGTCTCAACTATTATTCGCGCAATGTCATAAATTTTGGGCTTATAAAAAAACCAAAAGTAAATCTTTCAGATCTTGGCTGGGGACTTTATCCGAAAGGGGTTTATGCGGTTTTAAAAAGCCTAGCTAGATATCAAAAACCGATTTACATCACCGAAAACGGCTTGGCCGACATGCAGGATAAAAATCGCTCTGAATTCATAGAAGAAACTCTAAAGTATGTTTTTAAAGCTAAAAAAGAGGGGATTGATGTCCGCGGATATCTGTATTGGTCGCTGTTGGATAATTTTGAATGGGACAAGGGGTTTTGGCCAAGATTCGGATTGGTGGAAATAGATTATAATACCTTAGTCAGAAAAATCCGCCCAAGCGCGTATCAATATAAAAAATTAATTGAGGATTATCAAAAATAAAAATGAACTGGCTTTTAGTATCGTTTGTCGCCCAATTTATTCTAGGCTCTTCGGGAATTTTTGATAAACTTCTTCTGCAGAAGAAGGAAATTAATCCTTACGCCTATACTTTTTGGCTGGGTATTTTAGGATTTTTTTCTTTGTTTTTTTTACCCTTCGGATTTTCCTCTATCTCCTTGGGAGTAGGATTGGTGGCTATTTTGGCCGGTTTCTTATTTATAATAGGACTTTTCTTTTTGTATCTGGCTCTGTACAGAAGCGAGGCTTCTCGTGTCCTTCCGCTTATCGGAGGAATATCGCCCTTGTTTACCCTGGGCGCTTCCGTCGTTTTCCTGAATTATTCCCTGGGCGGGGGAGAAATTATAAGTTTTATCCTATTGGTGGCCGGCGGGGCTGTGTTCTATCTTGTCGGGGAAAAGAAATTCCGGCTGGCCATAATTTTTTACGTTCTTTTTAGCGCGGGAGCATTTGGCCTGTCCAACACGCTGTCCAAGATAGTCTTTGACCACACCTCTTTTTTTACCGGATTCTTCTGGATAAAAATCGGCGGGGTTTTACTGGTCCTCTTGTCCCTGTTTAATGCTGGTTTTCGTAAGCATATTTTTGCGTCCTCCAAGACCTCCGCCACTGCGCATAAATTTTGGTATCTGGCCAATCGCGCCTACGCAGGGCTTGGTTCTATTTTGATAAGCTTCGCTGTATCCCTGGGACATCCGGCTTTGGTGGATGCCACCCAAAGTTTAAAATATATGGTTATTTTTCTGGCGGCCTGGCTTATACTTAAAGAACGTTCTTTCGGAAAAGCTCTTCTGGGAAAAATTCTAGCCACCATCCTCATAATTTTGGGAGTGCTGAGTCTTGGTTTAAGCGAATATGCCAAATCTATGGAACCTGTTGCCGGCCGGCCCGTGGAATGGAATCTGACTTTTTCTAAAAAACAAAGTAAGTTTTTGGGGCTGGACTGGCGGGAAAACTTGGACGCTATCCTGAAAGAATTAAAACCGTCCAAAATACGCCTCATAGCTTACTGGGATGAGATTGAAAAAACCGAAGGTCAATATGATTTTAGCGATTTAGACTGGCAGATTATGAAAGCACAGGAAGCGGGGAGCAAGGTGATACTCGCCATCGGTCTGAAAGTTCCCCGCTGGCCGGAGTGCCATCTGCCGGACTGGGCCGCCTCGCGGCCGGTTGAAAAAAGAGAGGAAGTCCTGCGCCATTATTTGCAAGTCGCGATAAAAAAATATAAATATGATTTAACCATCGTCGCTTGGCAGATTGAAAACGAGCCGTATCTTAATTTCGGCAACTGTCCGGCGCGAGGTCAAGATTTTGTAAACAAGGAAATTGCTTTAGTAAAAACCATAGATGCCATACGTCCGGTACTGGTGACGGATAGCGGAGAGCTTGGTTTGTGGTATAAGGCGGTGGGCAGCCAGGGAGATTTTTTCGGCACTACTATGTATCGCAAGATTTATCCGGCTATTGTGGGGCCCTTAACCGGCATTTTTGAATATCCACTGCCGCCTTCTTATTTTCGGCTAAAAGAAGCCTTTATCCGAAAAATCACGCGCCAGCCAATCAAAAAGTTTATAGTGATTGAACTGCAGGCCGAGCCGTGGGGGGTCAAATCAATACCCGAGACGCCTTATACCGAACAGTTAAAAATTTTCAGCCCGGAATA
Organism: uncultured Candidatus Saccharibacteria bacterium; assembly: GCA_964358425.1. Taxonomy (GTDB): domain Bacteria; phylum Patescibacteriota; class Minisyncoccia; order Sungbacterales; family HO2-52-23; genus CAYHON01. The sequence goes on from CAYHON010000015.1 coordinate 14,389, forward strand.
CTTTAGCAAAACCATTGAGTACGCCAAGGCTGCGGGATTTGACGAATACTATTTTTGGGGCGCCGAATGGTGGTGGATGATGAAAACAAAATATAACAATCCGGCATATTGGGACATAGCTAAAAAAATAATTAACTCACAATAATGGATAAATTATATTTAGGCATTGATATCGGCGGGACGCACACCAGAGCCGTTTTGTTGAACGGCCTGAAAAAACAAAAACCAAATTGTTTTGTTATAGATACCCTGCAAAACAAAAAAGATTTTTTGGACGTCTTGCGGAAATTTATAGAATCAATCATCCGGGGCAAAAAAATAACCGGCCTAGGCGCGGGCCTGCCGGGTATTATTGACCCCAAAAGAGGCATCTTGAGCAAAGCTCAAAATTTGCCCTTTTTGGATGGGTGGGATGCTGAAAAATTCTTTAAACAGTTTGGCGCGCTGGCCAAAATAGACAACGACTGCCGCTGTTTTCTACGGGCTGAAACGGAGTGGGGAAGCGCGCAAGGTTATAAAAATGTTATCGGTATCGCTATAGGCACGGGCATAGGCGGGGGAATTATGCTTGAGGGAAAAATGTATGCGGGCTCCCATAACAGCGCGGGGGAATTTGGCCATACGATTATAGACGTTGTCCATGAAAAAACCTTTGAACAACTGGCGGCCAAAAAAGCTTTCCTGCAGAAAGGCGATACCAGTACCATCATAGGCATCGGGGTAGCCAATCTGATTAATATCTTTGACCCGGAGATGGTAGTGCTCGGAGGCGGAGGAGTAACTAGCGGCAAGATAAAAATAGAGGTTGTTAAAAAATCCGCTCAACGATATGTCGTCTCGCCACTAAGCCGGAAAACTTTAATCGTCAAAGGCGGGCTGGGAGAGACAGCGCAGGCCATAGGCGCTACTTTGCTCTTTAATTTTTATAAAAGGTATTAAACCTTTTGTTTCTTAGCTGCGGCTCGGAAATGAAAAACTGCTGTTTTTAATTTCACTCACCTTGCGTCGAAATAAAAAATGCGCTACTTGAAGTAGCGCCTAATTCCATCTCCTCCGCCGATTTATTCTCCTTCGTGTCATTCTATATGCTTCCCTTCTTCTTCTCTGCCGTTGCCTTCTCCTCCTTTTCCAGTTCCTTTCCTCTTCCAGTGACTTCCTCATTATTTCCCCTCCTTTTCCAGAAGATTGCCTCTACCACCGCCGGGGCCTTACTTACGGGAGACTGCATAAAAACCTCCTTGAAACACGTGTATACCTGCATATTTGAGCTATTTAAAATATAATATGTTTAAACAACTATGTCAATGATTTGTGTTTAGATACACATATGGTTGACAGTATTTAGGGGTTAGCTTATAATCACCTCCAGATAATAATTTGCTTAAAAATACAACTACCCACGGCTAAATTCAAAGGGAGGATAACGTCCACGCAAGTTCCTACAACGGGGGTTTGCGTGGCTGTTATTTTATCTGAATAAACATCGCTCTGAAACGCAGAACGGAAAGAAGTTTGAAAACTTAAGTTAATTGTGCGGACAGCATAAATTTTATGGTGAGTTTATCGAACCATTATTTTTTTCCAGCTGTTCCGACGTCTAATTTTTATGAGGATTTGATCCTGGTCCAGGATGAACGCTGGCGGCGTGGATAAGGCATGCAAGTCGAACGAGATTATTTTCAAAGTTGTTGCGATTACATCAAGACAGCCGAGATTTTAGTCTAGTGGCGAACGAGTTAGTAACGCCTTGGTACGTACCTCGAAGCCGGGAATAACCAGTCGAAAGACTGGCTAATACCCGATAGTCTCGCAAGAGTAAAGCCCTCCTAAGTTTTTGCACTTGTGCTTTTAGCACAAGAATGTCTACGAGTGCAAAAATTTAGGCGGGCGCTTTGAGAGCGGCCTAGGTCCTATCAGCTAGTTGGCGGGGTAAAAGCCCACCAAGGCTATGACGGGTAGGGGGTGTGAGAGCATGGCCCCCAACGACGAGACTGAGACACGGCTCGTACACCTACGGGTGGCAGCAGTCAAGAACATTCGACAATGGGCGAAAGCCTGATCGAGCGACGCCGCGTGCAGGAAGAAGGCCTTCGGGTTGTAAACTGCTTTTCAAGGGGAAGAAGGTGCTTCGCACCTAGTTTGTAAGTTAATAGGTTTGTAAGTTTATAAGTCCGAACTTATAAACTTTAGCGAAGCGTAACTTATAAACTAAGTGCGGAGCACTTGACCGTACCCTTGGAATAAGAGGTTGGTAACTACGTGCCAGCACCCGCGGTAATACGTA
>CAYHON010000016.1:0-11017 GCA_964358425.1 uncultured Candidatus Saccharibacteria bacterium
TTTTTATATAAAGAAAATTTAACTCGGCTGCAGATTATCGGCGTTTTGATAGGTATAGTTTCTCTCGTCTTAATTTTCTGGGAGGGGAGATAAAACCAGTATTTGTAGTTTTTTAACAGCCGTGTTATAACTTTTTTAGTCCTTGAAAGGAGAGCGTCCATGAAAAAGATGTCCGGGATTCGGTGGTTGAAGGTTTTGCGAGGCATCTCCGGTGTTGTGATCCTGGCTCATCTCATATTCTTTTCACTGATGGGAGAGATTTTTACCGGCAGGATAGACCTGGTGAAAAACTATACCGGATATCTGCTGCCAAGCCTGATTATAAGTTTGATGGTGCTGGTATTGTCGCACGTTCTTATCAAAAAACGTCAGGATATGACTACTCCGAGAAGAGGGAAGCCGTGGCGTTCTTCACGCAAAGGAAGAGCCATTCGGTATGTAACAAGCTGGGAAAAATAGTTCCTCGTCCAAGACGGGGGATTTTTTAATTTTTCTCCGATTTTTCAAGCTGGTAGGCGTAGCTGGGGTCCACAACAATAAAAACCCTAGCTAGCATCTGGCGCTTTCCGCCGAATATCGGTAAAATTAAAAAAGATAAATAAGTTTAATCAATCAAGAGTATGAAAATCGCTTTTTTTGGGTCAAAACCGCATGAGGAAGAATATCTTAAAAACAAAATTCCGGCTTCAATTCCCGGGGCTGAGGCGACTTTTTTCCCCCATATTTTAAACAAAGAAAATATGCCGCCCCAGACCGATTTTGAAATGATTTCAGTTTTTGTGGATTCGGAGCTTACGGCGGAAGTCCTGGAAAAATTTCCCAACTTGAAACTTATTGCCACGCAGTCTACCGGCTTTGACCATATAGATTTGGAATACTGCCGGTCTAAAAATATCACGGTCTCCAGCGTGCCGTCCTACGGAGAAAATACGGTGGCCGAATATGCCTTCGCGCTTATCCTCTGCCTCTCGCGCAAAATATACGAAGGTTATGACCGCCTACGGGAAATAGGCAGTTTCAGTTTTGAAGGACTGCGCGGATTTGATCTGAAAGGTAAAACCATCGGAGTCATCGGTACGGGGCATATCGGCCGGCACGTCATTAAAATCGCCAAAGGCTTTGAAATGAATATTCTGGCTTACGACCCGATGCCGACGCCCCGGTTTGCCGAGGAGACCGGCTTTACTTATTTGTCTTTCGAGGAAGTTTTGGCTAAAAGCGACGTTGTTACTTTTCACGTGCCTCTTACCGAACAAACCCGACACATGGTAAACGAACGCACGCTGAACCTGATGAAAAAAGGAGCCTATATCATCAACACCAGCCGCGGAGGTATAGTAGATACGCAGGCACTGGTAAAAGCGCTGAAGGAAGGGCGCCTGGGTGGAGCGGGGGTTGATGTGATGGAAGAAGAAGATGTCTTGAAGGACGAGATGACTTTTCTGATGAAAGGCCGCGAGGAAGAGCATAATTTAAAAACTATTCTGGCTGACCACATCTTGATTGATACGCCCAATGTTATTGTGACACCACACAACGCTTTTAATACGGACGAGGCTCTGCAAAGAATCTTGGACACGACTATGGCCAATATTTCCGGTTTTATCCGCGGAGCGCCACTAAACGTAGTCAAGTGATTTTTAGCCGTATCTCTAAAATTAAAAATACCGAAAAAATATTTATGGCTGCAACGGCGGCAGTATTTTTGTTGCTTAAAATAACGGGACTGACTTTCCGTTTTAGCGACGGAAATATTTATCTCTATATGGCTAAAGCAATCGGGGAGGGATTTTGGCCCTATCGGGATTTTGTTTTGGTAGATCCTCCGTTTTTGGTTTTTCTGCTTACGGCTTTGCGCGCGCTTATACGCGATCATTTTCTGGCGTATCAAGTGATTCCGGCTGTTTTGGAAGCGGGTTCCTCCATCCTGCTTTATGTTCTGCTACGCCTGCGGGGAAACAAGCTTAGCTTTCTGGCCCCGCTTTTATATCTTTTTTCTTTCACGGTATTGGCTACCTCGGACTATCTGACCGGAGTTCAGCTGGCGGTATTTCTGATGCTGATGGCCATATTTTTGTATGAAAAAAATAAATCGATCTGGTCAGGGGTTTTATGGGCTCTGGCAGCCCTAACCAAGCTTTACGTGGCGCCGGCCATTCTTGGTTTTTTGATCTATAACATTTGGCGGAAAGAGTTTGCCAAGCTGGGGCGGATAATCACGGGGGGAGCACTGACGACTGTTGTATTTTTAGGACCTTTTTTGTTTACGGCTCCGACGCAGGTCTATAAATATTTATGGGTGATGCATTTCAACCGTCCGGCGGGACTTGATAAATGGAACGTCTGGGGATTTTTTGTTTCGCACGAATGGTTTCTGCTCGCCACTGCAGCAGCGGGAATTTATTTTTGCTTTAAAAAAACAAAGCTCCATAGAGATGCGCCGATAGGCAAATCTGCTACCGGAGAATACCTGCTTTGGCTGTTTATCCCCCTACTTGCCTTTTTTCTGGTCTACAAGGATGTTTATTATTTGTATCTGGATAGTCTGCTGCCGTATCTTTTGATATTTTCTTTTATCTTTTTGAACTGGCTTTATGAAAAAGATATTAGGGCGAGAATGGCGCTGGCGGTTGTCGCGGTGATGGGGTTCTCGTCGCTGACCGGTTTTATTTTTAATTATTACCAAGTAACTCGCGCTGACGGTCAATTTCCGAACGCTCTGGAGGTCGCCGCTTATGTAAAAACTCTGCCGCCGGAGTTTGATTTATACGGGGGGCAGGAAATGGTATCTCTTGTGGCTCTCCTGTCCGGCCGTAAACTTTTTAATAATTATATAGATACCAACGCCCAGATTTTTGCCACCAATACCTTGGATTTGGAGCAGGTAAGCAACGAGGCGGCAGACAAGGGGGTTTATTTAATCGGTCGTCTGGCTGACCATCCGGAATTGGGTATTCAGAATTATGGCTCGGAGGGATATTTTGCCAAGGACGTTTTTGAAAAATATTGTAAAGAGATAAAAGATTTTCCCAACGGCAACCAAGAATTGCTCAACAAGATAGTTATTTTTAAGTGTTCTAAAAACTAAAATCTGTTTTTAAGGATAGTCCAAAGCCCGATGATTCCGTCGCGGATTTTTATTTTTTTGCCCTCCGAGAATTTGCGGGGGATATATCTTATCGGCACTTCTTTTATGGGTATTCCCGCTTTGAGGATTTTGCAGGTTATTTCCGCCTCTATTTCAAAACCGGAGCTTTTTAGATTGAGATTTTCTAAGACTTCTCGGCGCAATAATTTGTAGCAGGTGTAGATGTCGGTGAGGCGCGACCCGTAAAGCAGGTTGGTGAAAGAGGTTAGCAGTCTCACTCCCCACACAAAGTGGAAGTAGCCGTGTCTTTCCGGATGCAGCTCGCGCGAGCCATACACCGTTTTTGTTTCCGAGTTTTCCAGCGCTTTTAGGAGGGATGGCCAGTCGGCCGGATTGTATTCTAAATCCGCATCCTGTATCAGGACGGCGTCTCCTGTGGACGCTTTTAGCCCTGTGCGGATGGCCGCGCCCTTTCCTAAATTGGTTTGATGTTCCAGCAGTTTTAAATCTGGGTATTTAGACTTAAAACTTTTAACTTTTAACTTTGAATTATCTTCTGATCCGTCGTCTACAACGATTATTTCTTTCTCCCAGACCCCGGTGTCCTGGATAAAAATTCGTCTAAGGATTTCTTCAATAGTTTTTTCTTCATTAAAAACTGGAATGATAATGGATAGTCTCATTGGGGTTGAAATTGGTTTCGCGGTATTTCATATGTGTCTATGACAGTGGCGTTTTGTTTATTCCTTTTAAGAAAGATGATGGCAAAATCATCCAGATATACCGGCGCCCAAGCAGTATCATCTATTCGGGATACCAGAAATTTCTGTCCCCAGGGAGTTAGGTCGTGGCGCCAGAAATAAATAACATTAAAATTATATTTTTGGTCAACTTCCAGGAATTTATTATTATCTTCCTGCAGAGGGATATAGGTGTCCTGAAAAAAGGAAAGGGGATATGCTTCCGGCCGGTTGTCCACAAAAACTTTTTCCTGCGGGTAGAGATGGAAAATCAGATATCCGCCGTTGTCGTAATTGTTTAAGATGGGGCCGCGCAGATTTTCTTTTTTAAAAAATTCCATAGACTTGTCCGTATTTTCAATAAGTCCCAAACCAAAGCCCGGTCTGGTCCGCCAGAACCCCGGATTGATGACCAGAATTAAAGAAAGAGTAATAATAAGCAAAATTGCGGCCAAAAAATTGGAGCGCCGGCCAGTATGGGTTCCCGCAGGAAAACTTAAGTTGGCGGGAGCTACGGCTAGCGCCAGATAGCCGAAGACGGCAAAATTGCGTACGGCGGTTAGCGCTAAATATACAAAAAACACAGAAAGCAAAAAGACCGCCGGAGAAAAAGAAGATTTTTTGCTGATAGCGCTTATAATCCTCCAAACCCAGCCGGCAATAAAAACAGCAAGCAGGATTTTAAAATAAAGAGCTGGGGGGTAAGAAAAAAGATTTTCTATAAACCAGAACGACTGGTTTTCAAAAAGGCGGTAGCCAAAATCCTTCATTATGAAAAGGGGGTACAGGGCGCCGTGATATCCACTGGGGTTGAGTAAGACGGCTAGTCCCAGGCCGGCCAGAACGGCAATAAGTTTTTTCACATTCGTCCTGCTGGACTCAGTACTTCCTCGCTCAACGCTCGGTCGTAATTTGTCTTTAGCCAAATTATTCTTCCTTATATAAAAATCGTAAATATTTTCCAGGATAAAGGCTAAAACTACCGCTCCTCCCAGGAAAAAATAAATGTGGATGTTGACCCACAATAATTCAAGCAAAGGTAAGATTATGAGCCACCTAGCAGGCAGCCTGTCTTTTTGCCAGGACAATAATATCCAGAAAAATATTCCCAAAAATAAATAACTGAAAACTTCCGGCCTGATTTCAACCCGGCTGGCTAAGATGGGGATGACGACGAGGGCGATGAGGGCGGTGAGGCGAAAATCTGCGCCCAGCAGTTTGGCTATTTTCCAGAAAATAAAAAAGGTCAGGAGGGATAAGGCTATGAAAAATAATGACAAGCCCGGGAAATCACCCAATGTATAAACGGCATAAAAAATCACCCCCGTTCCCCAGTGATGGTTGATGAAAGGACGGTCCGGATAGGTATAGGAGTAAAGATTGGTTTGGGGAATCTGCCAGTCTTGAAAAAAAATTTGCCCATTTTTGAGGTGCCGCCCGAGATCGGCGGTCTGCATATTTATCGGCTGGACTAGGAGGGCCAGGTAAAAGAACAGGAGAAAAAACACCACTACCCCTTCAAAAATACTTACTTGTGTGCGATGATGAGGTTTATCACTCATAAAAACAGTCTATCATAGTGGAACAAATTTTAGGAATTGATTTGCCGGCTATTGTTCAGACGGTAGGATTGCTGGGGGTCGGTCTTATGGTTTTTGCTGAATCCGGAATTTTCCTGGGGCTTTTTCTACCCGGCGATTCTTTACTTTTTACCGCCGGTTTCCTGGCCTCGCAAAATCTTTTAAATATAAAGTGGCTTTTATTGGTGTGTTTGGTAGGCGCCTGGACAGGGGATAATGTCGGCTATGCTTTTGGCCGCCGGGTGGGTCCGAAAATTTTTACCAAAGAAAAATCTATTTTTTTTAATCGCGAGCACCTGCGCCGCTCGCAGGAGTTTTATGAAAGGCATGGGGGAAAAACGATAGTCCTGGCCCGCTTTATGCCGATTATCCGCACCTTTGCGCCTATTTTGGCGGGCGTGGGCCAGATGCGCTATCCCGTTTTTATTTTCTACAATATACTGGGAGGAGCTCTTTGGGTCCTGACGCTGGGACTCGGGGGTTATTTTTTGGGACGTGTTGTGCCAGATGCGGACAAATATATACTGCCGATAGTGGCCGGGATTATAGTTGTCTCGGTCTCGCCGACAGCCATCCATTTTTTCAGAGAATGGAGAAAGAAAAGGAGAGGGTGAGATGAAAAAAACCGAATAATGGTGGGAACGATAAGATTTAGAATCAGGTGAATAGGTGACTTCCTGAAAAAACTTGACACCTTTCGAGGTGTCTTTTTTCGTTGACATTTATTCCGCTTTATTTTATACTGCTAAGTAGATATTTGTGTTATTCCACAGCGGATTTCACCCGAAAGGAGAAAACATTGGCTGATTGTCAAATCTTCCAGATTAAATGCCCGGGTTGCAGAGTGGAGGGCGAGAAGCACGGGTTTAAGTGCGGCTGCGTCGTCGTGTACGCTCTAAGTCTTCATTTAATGGACTGTACCAGCCCGGATTATTTTAAAGACCTTGAGTCCGGGTGCGGACAAAAGGGTCCGCCAGAGAGTCATCAAGCTACTACTTGACACCTTTTACGGTGTCATTTATTTTGGAAGTAAAGCAGACTAAAATAGTCGGGAATAAGAAGACCCCATTTTGGAGTCATTCTGAATGAAGTGCCTGCCTGCGGTAGGCAGGAAGAATCTCTCTTGGGTTGACGAGATCCTTCGCTGGCGCTCAGGATGACCAATAAACCATGAAGCTCTCACGCAAAACCGATTACGGGATAATCCTTCTGAAATTTTTAGCCCCGACATATAAAAGCGGGGAGTTTGTGGCTGTATCCGAAATTGCCGAAAAACATCTCTTGCCGGCCGTTTTTCTAGAAAAGCTGGCGGATATTTTGCGTAAAAATAAATATCTTGAAGCCAAACGTGGAAATAAAGGAGGCTACAGGCTGATTAAAAATCCGCAAGAAATAAATCTGCGGGAAATGATAGATGTTTTTGAGGAGAAGCCGATGATGCGCTGTATGCAATCCGCCCATCCGGAAAAATACTGCCCGCTGGTATCCGTCTGCCCGGCGCGTAAAACTTGGTCTTTGGTGGATGAAAAGGTAAATAAAATTTTTAAGGGAATCACTTTAGCGAGATTATGATTTTTTGTCATTCTGAGTGAAACGAAGAATCTAAAATAGATCCTTCGCTCACGCTCAGGATGACATTGTTTAATGAAAGAAGTTTATCTAGACTATGCGGCTACCACCTATATGGACCCTCGGGTAAAGGAGGCGATGAATTTATATTGGGATAAAGAATTTGGCAATCCGTCCAGCCTTTATCGCATAGGCCGCCAGGCCAAGGATGCTTTAGATGAAGCACGCAAAAAAGTAGCCGGATTTTTGGGGTCGCGGCCAGAGGAGATAATTTTTACCGGAGGAGGGACGGAATCAATAAACCTAGCTATTTTGGGCTCGGCCCGATCTTATAAAAAGCAGGGTAAGCACCTGATTACGGGCAAAATCGAGCATCATGCGGTTTTACATTCCATGGAGGCGCTGGAGAAAGAGGGGTTTGAGGTAACTTATCTGGAGGTGGATGAATACGGACTTATAGACCCCGAAGATGTAAAAAAAGCCCTGCGTCCGGATACAATTTTAGTATCCATAATGTACGCCAACAACGAAATCGGCACGATTGAGCCGATTGCCGAAATCGGGAAAATAATCCGCGAAGCTCGCGATGAAAGGAAAAAAGAAGGGAATCAAACCCCGCTATATTTTCATACGGATGCGTGCCAGGCGGCCGGAGCGCTGGACCTAAACATAGAAAATTTAAAAGTAGATTTGCTTTCTATCAACGGCTCTAAAATCTACGGCCCCAAAGGAGTGGGGTGTCTGTATGTGAGGCGCGGGATAAAACTCCAGCCGCTAGTTTACGGCGGCGGGCAGGAAAATAATTTGCGCTCGGGCACCGAAAACATCCCCGGCATAATCGGCTTGACCAAGGCTTTAGAAATTGCCCATGAAGAAAAAGATGAAGAAAACGCGAGACTCATAAAACTTCGCGACTATTTTATCAAAGAAGTTTTTAAAAAAGTTCCCAAGGTTATCCTAAACGGTCATCCGGTAAAACGTCTGCCCAACAACGTCAATATGTCGGTGATGGATATTGAGGGAGAGGCGGTGATTTTGTATCTGGATGCCAAGGGTATCTATATATCCACCGGCTCGGCCTGCACGTCAGCTTCCCTTGATCCCTCGCACGTGATACTTGCCATGGGCCGGCCTTATGAGCATGCGCACGGGTCTTTGCGTTTTACTTATGGAAGGAAAACCACCAAGGAAGATTTGGATTATGTGCTCGAAGTTTTGCCGAAAGTCGTGGATAAATTGCGCCAGATTAGCCCGGTGCGGATGGAGGTGGAGCAAAATCATGTGTCTCATCCGGAGGCGTTTGCGGGGCAAAATTCAAAGATAAAAGTGAAGGGAAAAAATTATAAATGATTTGGCTCGCGGTTTCCTCGGTAGTATTCTCGAAAACACACTCGTTTCTTTCGCCTCTTCGGCGAAAGCCCGGGAAATTATTAACGCTCGCCGGGGCTCGCTAAATTTCCCGTCAAAGCCAAATCATTGGCTTTGACCCAGCGATAAAACTCGTTCAGATAAAGTTTGGTTATTCCTCGCTCCGCCAGCTGGCGGATGCTCGGAAACCATGCTAACCAAACTTTCTATGGTTTTCTACGAACACTACCTTCGACCGCTCGCACATATTGTAAGTTTAAGAAAATAGCATATGGAAGAATTAAAACCCAAAATAGATACAAAAGCAGACGTGGTCAATCAATACACCGGCGAGAAGTGGTATTATTCGGATATAGTCAAAGAACATTTTTTTAATCCGCGCAATCTGATGATGGATGAGCCGGATGAGACGCAATATAACGCGGTGGGGATGGTGGGGAGTCCCGCCTGCGGAGATATGATGCGGATATGGCTGAAAATAGAGCCGGGAACAGAAATAGTCCAAGAAATGAAATGGCGGACATTTGGTTGCGGCAGCGCGATTGCCGCGACGTCTATGTTTTCGGTGATGGTTACGGAAAATGGCGGCCTATCAATAGAAAACGCGCTGAAAGTGCGCCCCCAGCACATTATGGAAAGATTGGGGGGACTGCCGAATCGCAAAATCCACTGCTCGGTGCTGGCGGATAAAGCTTTCCGCAAAGCGGTCAATGAATATTTCCGCCGGACGGGCCAGAATGACAGGATTATTGTAGAGGGCGCGAGAGTGATTGACGCTAAATTAAATATTACGGATAAAGATATAGAGGAGGCGGTGCTGGAGGGCGCGCTGGACTTGGAAGGAGTGCAAAAAAAGCTTAAAGTGGGAGTGGGGAGCCCGGAGATAATTACGGAGGTGGAGCAGCTGATAAGATTTTACAAAGAAAAATATTATGGGTAGATGTCCCCTCGAAATCTTTAAATCTTGATATCTTGAAATAATCGCGGATCCTCGGTCACACCTCTCGGAGACACGTTACGGTTTTTTCCTGCGAAAAACATCACTCATAGATTCGCTTGCTTGCCTCGCTTTGCTAAGCTTCGGACCAAGCCAAGCAAGCTCATCATGGCCTCCTCCGAGGCATAGCCGAGGACCGCTTAGTATGAAATCAAAATAAAAAGCCCGAAAAATCGAGCTTTTAGTTCTTCGTAGAAGTTATACTTCTACCGGTATGAATCTTTTAGGAATCTCCTCGGGGTGGATGATCTCCAGACGGTCAACTCCGCCGATCCTGGAAATTACTTTGAAATTATTGCCGTCGATGATTATACTATTGGTGTCCCCGACGGGCATAATGCATACCAGACTCCCGCCGTTTTGCTTAACATGAGCCTTCAAGACATTGAAAGCTCTGGCTGCGTAGGCAATTTCTCCGTAAACTAGAAGTATAAGAAAATCCGGTATCATTGTCCGCTCCTTTCAGCTGGGGGTTTGTGAGTACAATAGCCGTATAAGACCTAATAATCTTTTATCAGATAACTTATGAATAGTCAAGACGCGAAACAAAATCAAAACGGCGATAGTATAAATAAAAAACCTTTTAAAATCGGTAAAATTGTCGTAGATAGAAATTTATGTATCGGAGCGGCGTCATGTATCGCTGTCGCCCCCGGAGTTTTTGAATTGGATTCCGAAAACAAAGCGGTGGTGTACAGCAATCATGGAGCGGACGATGAGACGATACTGCTGGCCGCCAAGTCTTGTCCGACGCAGGCTATCTTAATTTTTGATGATGAAGGAAATCAAATCTATCCTTGAGCAGATAGAATCAGCTTTAGCCGAAATCCGTCCCATGCTGGCGTGGCACCGCGGCGGCATTGATTTTGTAAAATTTGAAGAGGGGATAGTTTATGTTAAAATGACCGGTATGTGCGACGGCTGTCCGCTGGCCGGTCTTACCCTCAAAAGCGGCGTAGAAGAATTATTGAAAACTAGAGTTAAAGAAGTGAAAAAAGTTGAGGCCGTTTAAAATATAAAAAATGGAAAACCAGCCCACAACTCGCCAAGTAGTTTTATTTACGGTTGTTTTAAGTTTTATCGTATCTATCATAGGTACGATTTTGACTATGGGGATTTTAGGCCCTTTGTTTATCACCGGCGATTCCGGAGCGCCTTTTGTTTTTAACCGCCCGGCGGCCGTCCTTGATAAATTAATTTCGCCGCCCGCGACCTCCGGCGCTGTGGAAAACAACAACGAAGACGCCAAAGTCGCTATCATAGACAAGACATCGCAGGCGGTGGTCAGTGTAGTCGCCTCCAAAGACGTGCCGGTCATTGAGCAATATTACGTGGACCCTTTTGCGGATGATCCTCTTTTTAAACAATTTTTTGGTGAAAACGGTTCGGGAGTCCAAATTCCCCAGTACCGCCAAAAAGGCACGACCAATAAAGAAGTTTCCGCCGGTACCGGATTTATAATCTCGGCTGACGGTATGATTGTGACCAACAAACACGTCGTGACCGATGCATCCGCGAGCTATACGGTTTTACTAAACGACGGACGCAAAATGCCGGCTAAAGTTTTGGCCCGCGACCCGGTGCAGGACCTGGCGGTTTTGAAAATTGAGGGCAACGGATTTAATTTCTTGAATCTGGGAGATTCTGCACAGGTGAAGATAGGGCAGTCGGTTAT
>CAYHON010000016.1:11117-15476 GCA_964358425.1 uncultured Candidatus Saccharibacteria bacterium
CGAGTGTCCGGGCCACCGGCAGGATAGTATATCCCTTCCTGGGAGTCCGCTATGCGGTGGTGACCAAAGATTTGGCGGACAAAGAAAAACTTGGCCGGAGCTACGGCGCGCTTTTGAGATGGACCGGCGATACAGCGGTTGTGAAAGACAGTCCGGCGGCAAAAGCTGGGCTCAAAGACGGAGATATTATTTTAAAAATAAATAGCGATGCCATCAACACCGAACAGTCGCTGACTCTTCTCGTGCAGAAATACCAGGTGGGGGAGGAAATAACTTTGCGGGTTTGGCGCGACGGAGGAGAAATGGATGTGAAGGTAAAGCTGGAAGAAAGAAAATAATATTGTCGCGGTTCTCTTTGTATATCGTGATGAATTTGAGGACGTCCTTGGCCGTATTCTTGCGGTTGAGAAGAAACTGGGCATCCGTAGCAGAAAATAATAAAACATTGACAAAATAACACTAAACGTGTTATTTTGTGTTTAGTAATATTTACAAAATTATGGCGCCAGACCGGCCGAATGATCGTGTTTTGGCGAAAAAATTAGGTAGATCGATACAGGCCATTCAGGTTAAACGTTCAATATTGAAGTGATATCTAATACAACTCATCAAACCGAAGAAGGTAAAAGATGAAAAAGCCGATCACGAAGTATGAATGGTTTGTTTCAGGAGTGTTGGTTCTGACATTTCCAGAACATCATTTTTAATATCCTTTGATACTAAAGAAAGGAAACCTCGTGTTTGAAAAAATCCAGTGGCGGGTGTGGGATATCATATGTTGGTTTGTAAGAAAAAGAGAGCGGCAAAAAAGATTGTGGTATTTTTTAAACCGGCATATACGTTTTACCCCCACCTTCACTATCGGAGTGGTGATCGTAGCCTTGTGCAAACAAGGTGTATTACTGGTTCGTAAGAAGAGAGGCCCGCGCGGATCCGAATGGGTCTTACCCGGTGGAGGCGTAAAGCGGGGAGAAACCTTGGAGCAGGCGGCTGTCCGCGAGCTTGAAGAAGAAGCTGGATTTAAAATATCTCCATCTGGATTGACGCAGATAGGGTGTTGTCTTGATTCCATATTTTGGGACCAGACTGTAGGATTCATGTATGAACATAAAGGTCAAAGATGTCTTCCGCCCGCGGGTATACGAGATACCACGGAAATAGCAGAAAGAAAGTTTTTTTATCCACACCAAGCTCTTTCTTTGGTCTATAAAGCTCATCGCCAATTTATCTTCATGGCTATGGAAAAGAATAGGTCTAAATCCACGCCAAAGGTTTAAACGACTCAACGGGTCGTTTTTTTATCCCTTGGGTTGATTTTTGCTTATTTTTTTGTTACTATAAGGGTAGATATTTTGGTTTTAAGGGTAAGAGAGATTCTTCACTTCGTTCAGAATGACCTCAAAAGACTCTTTTTGTTTTCTATATATCTTTAAAAAAGAGTAAATGCGGTCGAAGGTAGTGTTCGTAGAAAACCATAGAAAGTTTGGTTAGCATGGTTTCTGCCGAAGGCAGAATAACCAAACTTTATCTGAACGAGTTCTGTCGCTGGACAGAACGAGTGTGTTTTTGAGAACGCTACCGAGGGAACCGCATTTACATCCGCCCATGCCACCTTTTCAACAATTCACTATCAAAGCCCAAGAGGCGCTCAAAAAAGCGCATGATTTGGCTATGGAAAGATCGCACAATCAAATAGACGTCCTGCACCTGCTTACCTCGCTTATTTTACAGGAAGACGGCACGGTCAATGCCCTTTTGGAAAAACTAGAAGTGGATATCTCGTCTTTTATTGACCGCCTGCTCGAAACTCTGGATTCTTTGCCGCGGGGAGCGATGGTTTCCACTCCTTTGGGCCAGGTATTTTTGACGCAGGACTTGGCCAAGACGATAGAGCAGGCGCATCGCGAAGCAGCCCAGCTTAAAGACGAATATATTTCCACCGAACATTTATTTTTGTCGCTGTTGGAGATGCAGACTCGAGCTCGGGAAATATTGGAGAAGCAGGGTTTGAAAAAAGAAATGGTTCTGCGCGCTTTGGCCGAGCTACGAGGCGGACAGCGGATTACCGACCCGGAGCCGGAGACCAAATACAATGTCATTGAAAAATACGCCCGCAATTTCACTAGATTGGCCAAACAGGAAAAACTTGACCCGGTTGTCGGGCGCGATGATGAAATCCGCCGCGTAATGCAGGTGCTGACGCGCCGCACCAAAAATAATCCGGTCTTAATTGGCGAGGCAGGGGTGGGTAAGACGGCTATCGCCGAGGGCCTGGCGCAAAGAATTATTTCCGGCGACGTGCCGGATAATTTAAAAAATAAAGAACTTATTTCTATTGATCTTGCCTCTATAATAGCCGGCACCAAATACCGCGGAGAGTTTGAAGACCGCTTCAAGGCGATTTTGCGGGAGCTGGAAAGATCGGAAGGCAAATACATCATTTTCATAGACGAATTACACACGCTGGTCGGCGCGGGCGCGGCGGAGGGGGCGATTGACGCCTCTAATATGCTGAAGCCCTCTTTAGCGCGCGGGGAATTGCACGCGATAGGCGCGACTACTCTCAAAGAATATCAGAAATATATAGAACGCGATCCGGCTTTGGCGCGACGTTTTCAGCCGGTGTATGTGGACGAGCCGAGCGTGGAGGATACCATTGCGATCTTGCGGGGACTTAAGCCCAAGTATGAGGCGCATCACGGGGTAAAAATAACCGACGGGTCGCTGGTGGCCGCCGCCAATCTTTCTTCCCGCTATATCACGGACAGATTTCTGCCCGATAAAGCGGTGGACCTGATGGACGAGGCGGCATCTTCTCTGCGGCTCGAAATGGACAGCCTGCCCAAAGAGCTGGACGAAAAACGGCGCCACGTAATGAAGCTGGAAATAGAGCGGGAATCGTTAAAAAAAGAAACGGATAAAAAATCCAAAGACCGCGCCAAGAAGATAGAGGAAGAAATAAAGGAATTGGAGGCCAAAACTCGCGAGCTGGAAGATTGCTGGAAAAAAGAAAAAGACACAATCGCCGAAGTCCGCAGCCTCAAAAAAGAGTTGGACGGCGCGCGGCAGGAGTCGGATATCTCCGAGCGGTCGGGGGAGCTGGGTAAAGTGGCCGAGCTTCGCTACGGCAAAATACCGCAGGTGGAGAAAAAATTGCTGGAGGCCGAGAAAACCTTGACCAGACTGCAGGGCTCGCGTCATCTCCTGCGAGGAGACATTACGGAGGAGGATATCGCCTCCGTCGTCGCCCGCTGGACTAATATACCGGTCAATAAAATCCTGGAGTCTGAAGCCTCGCGTCTGATAAAGATGGAAGACGAGCTCAAAAAAAGAGTTATCGGCCAGGAGGAAGCGATTAAAAAAATTTCTAACGCCGTGCGTCGCTCGCGCGCGGGAATCGGCGAGGAAAATCGTCCCATCGGCTCGTTTATATTTTTGGGCCCCACCGGCGTGGGCAAAACGGAGCTTGCTAAAACGCTGGCCGAGTTTTTGTTTAGTGATGAGAAATCTTTGGTGCGGGTGGATATGTCCGAATTTATGGAAAGACACTCTGTCTCTAAAATTATCGGCTCGCCTCCGGGCTATGTCGGCTATGAGGAGGGCGGACAGCTGACGGAAATAATCAAGCACCGGCCGTACTCGGTCATACTTTTTGACGAGATAGAAAAAGCCCATCCGGAGGTGTTTAATATACTGCTGCAGATTTTGGACAACGGCCGTCTGACGGACGCCAAGGGACGCACGATCAATTTCAAAAATACGATTATCATTATGACCTCCAATATCGGTGGAGAATTCGCGCAGGAAATGGGCCGGCTGGGGTTTGCGGGCGAGAGCGAGGATACTAGGGACCAGAAAGAAAACGATATGAAAGAAAAAATACGCAAGGCGCTTGAGCGGCATTTCCGCCCGGAGTTTCTGAACCGCTTGGATGAAATAATTATTTTCTCCTCGCTTTCCACGGAGGTCATCCAGAAAATCGTGGAGGTACAGCTCGAGCAGGTGCGCAAGAGGATGGAGAAAAGGGGGATTGGTATTTCCTTCACTCCCGAACTTAAAAAATTAATTTCGGAAAAAGGATATGACCAGCAATACGGCGCGCGGCCCTTAAAAAGGTCAATCCAGAATTTGATTCTGGATCCGCTGGCTCAAGAAATTATCTCTGGAAAATTGAATGATGGAGACGCGGTGCAAGCGAGCTCGCGCGACGACGAGGTAGTTTTTGAAAAAGCCGTGAAGCGCGAGGGGATGGCATCTGCCGGAAAAACAAGAAGGACGGTTGCCAAGAAATAATAAAAAAATCACGGTTCCCTCGGTAGCATTCTCGAAAACACGTTCAGCTCGTCCAGCGACTCGCTT
>CAYHON010000017.1:0-14819 GCA_964358425.1 uncultured Candidatus Saccharibacteria bacterium
GGCTGACCAAAATTTCAGCAGAAATTTATGGGTAGCCAAATGTATCGTGCTTGCCCCCGAGTTTTTGTGATTACACAAAAACTCTGCCCACCCGTGCGTGCACGAGAAACACTCCTAGATTCTCGAATACGAAACCGCGTGTCCAGTTTTACCAACTTGTTTAATTTTATTTTCCTTTTCCAATTGTGAAAGATACCTCGTTGCAGTTGCATCAGACACATGTAAAAATTTTTCAACTTCGTCGTTAGTGATTTTTTGCTTTTTTAAAAACAAAGTCATAATTTTATCCAGCTTTTTTCTTTTTCTAAACTGAATTGCATTTCGAGCCTTGACTAAAAGTTCTTTCACTAAATTCTTTTTGGGAGTTATTACTTGAATTGGTATGGTAGTTGGTGTTGGTTTAACTTCTTCTTGTTTCGGTTCGGTTTTGGTTTTGCTTGGCACTGGAATTGGTTCAGTAATTTTTATTTCTTCTTTCGCTGGCTCGGGTTCAATTTTCTGTTTTTCGGGTTCAGGTTCTGGAATTTCAGGATCCGGCCGTGTCTCAAGTTTCAACGGCTCAGGTTTAACTTCTAGTTCAGGTGTGAACGGCTCATATACTGGTATTTGAGCCGTTGGAGATTCACTAGTTTGGATGGGTTCGGAAGCTAGCTCGGAAACTGGCTCAAGGTTTAGCTCAATTCCAAGTGTTTGATTTTCAAAAGTATTTTCGAGCTTTAGCTTAGTTTCCTCAATTTCAGCTTTATTTTCAGTGTTTTGGGAAGTGGAATCAGAAGGTGGTATATTGCTACTTTTCACTTCAAAATCGTCCCTTGGAGCTTCCGTGGCCTCTGGGGGCACTTCAGTAGGTGTAAAATCTGTTGCAGGAATAGGTACATCAGCCACAGGCTCTTGGGGGCTCATAGGTTGAGTGTTTTCTTCAAAAATTGGGTTTTGAGTTGTATTTTGATTGTCGGGCATAAATTTATTTTATATCAATTGTACGTTAAATGCTTCACGAATATACTTTAAATTACGAAACTAGTATTTTCTAATCTAAGAATACTACTCAAGTAAGTTTATCATACTGGTGACTTTTTTGTTAAATTTAGAAATATTTTTTTACTTTTTACATTCTAATCTGAATTTGCTTTTTCCGTATGCTCGTTGTGGAATAGTTATCCACTGTTGCGCAGGCAAATATTTGTGTATAATACTTATTAAGTAGTTGCGAAACTATGAAATTATAATTTCTAAATATACAAATTTATGTTAATTAAGATTACAAAAAACTTTAAAATTATTATAATAATTGTGGCTATTACACTTATTGTGGGGTTTATATTTCTGACGCGAGAAAAAAATACAAGTAATACAAGTGAAGAACATAGTCATGGCGTAGGACATACTACGGCGAAAACAGATTTTTTGAAATTGCCATTAAAATCCCCAGAAACAAAAGTTGCTCTTATTCCTGTTGTGAAAGACGGGGTGAAAGAATTTCAACTTTCTCTTGATGAGATTCGATGGGAGTATGCCAAGGACAAATTTGTCCACGCTTGGGCGTATAATGGCCAAATTCCAGGACCGGAAATTCGCGTTACTGAAGGTGATAAAATACGAGTGGTGGTGAAGAATAACTTGCCGGTCGGCACTTCTATTCATTGGCACGGCGTACACGTAGAAAATAAAGCGGATGGTATTCCAGGCCTTACGCAATATCCTATAAAGCCAGGAGAAACCTTTACTTATGAGTTCACAGCCAAAAACGCCGGCACCCATTTTTATCACACTCATGGCTCTTCCCATATGGATGTTGTTTTGCAATTTGATATGGGGCTTTCTGGGTCGTTTATTATTGAACCAAAGAATCCTAAGAAATACGACCGGGAATATGTCTATATGCTGGATGAGTGGGAGATTAACCCCGACGGATCAAATGGCGCGCTTACACATACGAAAGAAAATGGCGAACACATTCACGGTAAACAAAACTACAATATTTTTACCATCAATGGCAGGATTTTCCCTGACATTGACCCATTAATGGTTAAAGATGGTGAGAAAGTGCTTGTCCGACTCATTAATGCCGGGACGCAAGCAATTCACCCTATGCACACCCACGGTCATTCTTTCAAGGTGGTGGCAATTGACGGAAATCCGGTTCCCCAAGTTGCTCAACAGATGCGCGATAATTTGCCAATTCTTCCAGGAGAAAGATATGACATTGAGCTTATCGCGGATAATTCCGGCGTATGGGTTTTTCACTGCCATGATGTGCATCATGCCGCCGCGGGTATGATCATTCCCTTTTTCTACGAGGGACGGAAACCATTAGAATAACAATAAAAAAATTAACATAATTCATATGAAAAAATATCTTATTGCAATCAGTGGTTTTTTCTTACCACTAACGGCACTGGCACACAGTGCTCACCACGAGGAGAATCCAAGTATTGCTTATCAGCTTGGAAAATTCTTATCTTTTGGGTATTTGGAAAGTGGGGATTGGCTCATGACGATTTTAAGCATTATTCTCTGGGCATCGCTCATTTATGTCGCATATTTATTAGTTAAAAAGGTTGGCTAAGAAAATTATTTAATAAAATTTTCTATTTCTAAAAGTCGGTCGTATTTTGCTACTCTTTCTTTTTTGGTTGGACCACCAGCTTTTATAAAATCTGCTCCTACGGCAACTGACAAATCCGCGATAAAGGTATCTTCTGTTTCACCTCCACGGTGAGAAATAAAAATTTTAATATTATTTTCTTTTGCTATTTTTATAGCTTGCAGAGTTTCCGACAGGGTACCTATTTGGTTTGGTTTGACCAGGAGAGTATTGATTGATTTATTTTCAATTGCTTTTTTAATCAGTTCAACATTCGTAACAGTAATATCATCTCCCACAATATTTATTTTTGCACCCAATCTTTTAGTCATTTCGGTAAATCCTTCAAAATCTTCTTCTTGAAGACCGTCTTCAATGGAAATTATTTTGTAACGAGTGCACAAGTTCTCATACATATTTATCATTTCTTTTGTATTTAATGTTTTATTTTCTAAAACGTAGCGATTGTCTTTAAAAAAAGTTGTGGCAGCCACATCCAGCCCAATTTTAATTTTTTTTGTATCGTGGCCAGCAGAACGAATTGCCATTTCTAAATAATTCAAAGCTTTTTCACTTGACGAAAGTTTGGGTGCAAAACCCCCTTCATCTCCCATAACTATCGACTGCCCATCTTTTAAAAGAATATTTTTTAACGATTTAATTATCTTACTCATAACTTCTAGCTTAGTTTTTATGTCTTTGAACCCTTGTGGAATTAACATAAATTCCTGAAAATCCAGTCCGCTGTCTGAATGCTTACCACCCTCGATGATATTAAAGGCTGGTTCTGGAATTTTATATTTACGATTACTTTCATTTTCGTTATATAAATTTGCTAAATGATCATAAAGTTGAATTCCTTTTTCTTTTGCGGAAACTCTAGCAAAGGCAAGTGAAACTGCAAGTATTGCATTTGCCCCCAGCCTACTTTTATTTTTTGTACCATCTAGGTTTATCAAAGATTCATCTAAGGTCTTTTGATCTAATTCTTTACTAAGCAAGAATACAAAAATTTCTTTATTTATATTTTCTACAGCCCGAAGTACACCCTTGCCATCGAATCTAGCCATATCATCATCCCGCAATTCGTATGCTTCATTTTTCCCAGTACTTACACCGGAAGGAACTAAAGCAGTTGCACATACTCCACTATGAAGGGTGCAAGAAACAAATACAGTAGGATTACCCCTTGAGTCCAGCACTTCTTTTGCTTTAAGTTTTGAAATAATAGACATTTTATAGAGGATTAAATTTTGAATTTTGTAAATGATTTTCAGCTTCAAGTATAAAATGCTCCATCATATACACTGCCCTAATTGGATATTTACCGATTGATGTTTCTTCAGAAAGCATTACTGCATCCGAACCTTCCATAACAGCATTTACAACATCGGTTGCTTCCGCGCGGGTTGGATAAGGGTTATCCTTCATTGAGTAAAGCATTTGCGTAGCAGTGATAACTGGTTTCCCGGCGTATTTACATTTCTTGATAATTTCTTCTTGAATGAAGGGGATTTTCTCAAGAGCCACCTCGTTGCCAAGATCACCCCTTGCTATCATAATGGCATCTGCCACTTTTATTATTTCATCTATATTTTTTAGTGCTTCTGCGCGTTCTATTTTAGCTATGATTTTTTGTTTTCCGCCCCACTTTTTTATTTCGGCCATACAGTCAATAATATCTTCACCACTACCGACGAAAGATACGGATATGTAGTCAAGATTATTTTCTACTCCAAATTTTATTAGTTCTTTATCTTTTTCTGTTAGCGCTTTTAATGCATTTACTTCATAAGTATGTCCATCTTTATCTTGTAATCTAGGTCCTGGAAGATCCGCCATAATTAATATATTTGTGTTATTGGCTTTAGCAATCTCCCGTATCGTTTTTATACGCTTTTTACTTTCTTCTGGTCCTGGCCAAAAAAAATTAAGTCTTACTATGTCCATCCCTGCTTTAATCATTTCATCCAAGATTTCTGGTTTTTCGGAAGCCGGACCAATGGTTGCAATTATTTGTACAAAAGATCGTACTCTACTTGAAGATACTGCGTATTTTTCGTTCCCCACTTTTCTGTTTTCTTTATTTAATATATACCCATCTTGATCAAGCTCATAAATAAAAATTTCATTGAATGGCATTTCTACATTTTCTATGTCTTCATTCGAAATCTTTTCTATATATTTTATGAGTGCGCGAATGGTATTCCCATGCGAGACTACAAGAACATTCTCGCCCGTCTTTAAAACAGGGAGAATCTCTTGTTTAAAAAAAGGTATAGCTCGCTCATATACCATCTTGAGAGTTTCTCCATTTTTTACTGGATAATTCCAAGCTCGGCGAAGAACATTCACTTCTTTCGTACCAATTTTATTTTTCACATCAAGCTTGTTCATACCTGTATAATCTCCATAATCTCTCTCATTTAAAGCACTTGAATAACAAATATTTTCTGAGGAACGATTTCCTATACCGCCCATCATAGAAACTTCAGTTTCTATGGAGCGCGCTTGCATTGAAGTAAATACTCTATTTATTTTAATCCCTTTTGTAAGAACGCCGAGCGATTCAGATACTTTAAATCCCTTTTGAGTCAAGTGGACATCTTTTTTTCCGGTAAATAAATTAGCTTTATTCCACTCTGACTCTCCGTGCCTTACAATTATTAGTTTTCCAATTTTATTTTGCATAATTTATTTTATTTATTTACTTTATTTCGTGGAATCTTTCCCTTAAAAAAGTCAATAATATTTTCTGCTACAATTTTAGACATTTCTTCTCTGGCTTCCAATTGAGCAGAGGCTATATGGGGAGAAAGTATAGTGTTTGTTAATTTTGTGAGTCCTTCCATGAGTTTTGGTTCAAATTCGTACACATCCAAACCAGCACCTCGAATTTTATTATTTCTCAATACTTCTACCAATGCTATTTCGTCTATTACCGCTCCGCGAGAAGTATTTATAAGATAGGCAGATGGCTTCATTTTTTCTAAATTTCCTTTATTGATGAGATGGTGCGTAGTTGAAAGCAATGGAATATGAATACTAATCACATCCGCTAAAGATAATACCTCGTCTACTGAATTTATGAATTGGGCATTGCAATCTTTTTCTATTCTTTCATTTCTTATGATATCATAATAAATTATTTTCACACCGAAACCTTTATAAAGCTTACATGCTACCCGCTCGCCGATACGACCTGCGCCGATAATAGCTACTGTTTTATTTTCCAATTTATCTCCAACAAAAAGCATAGGCTCCCAACCTTTATATTTGCCTTCTCGCACGAAAGTGTCCGCTTCAACCAGCCGAGCCATTAATGCAAGTAGAAGCCCGATTGTATGCTCGGCAACACTATCCACATAATTGCCCGCCGTATTGGTAACGGTAATGCCACGCTTGGTCGCTTCTACTAAGTCAATATTGTCAAAGCCAATGGCGTAGTTGGCAAAAAGTTTTGTAGAGGGAGAAGCGTCAAAAACCTTTCTGTCTATCTTGTCAGTCAGTAGAGTGACAAGAACATCATAATTTTTCTTTTTTATTTCCTCAATTATTTCTTCTTGGGTTGGTGGAGTTTTACTATTGCCCATAGTAACAGCATATCCTTTTTCTCTAAGCATTTTTATACCCTTTTCTGGTATCTCCCTTGTGATAAATATATTTTTCATATTTGATTAAATTAAGTAAATGTTGTGTATTAGTTATCCACTATCGCACGGTCAAACATTTATGTATACTGTTTATTAAGTAGTTGCGAAACTATGCAATTAGTACCCACTTTAGTATACACCTACTTTGAACCTTAAACAAGGGGATAAGGTGGAATAAATGATATGAAACAGAAAACTCAAAAAACAAATTGGATATTCTTATTAATCGGTGTTTTTACTTGTCTCCTTATTCGCCTTATCCCGTTTCGTGTTCCAAATATTGAGCCGATCCTTGCCACTCAAATACCATTTACAAAAGCTTACGGAACTTTTATCGGATTTTTCTTTGGTGTTTCAAGTATAATTCTCTACGACATCGTAACTAACACTTTGGGAGTATGGACACCCATCACCGCAACCACATATGGGTTAGTTGGACTTTTTATTGCCCATTTTTTTCAGAAACGTAGTATGTCTCGAAAAAATATTGTCTCTTCCGCCGTCATCAGTACTCTTTTTTATGATGCACTTACCGGCCTCTCAATCGGTCCACTTTTTTTTAATCAGTCGTTTGCTGTTGCATTTGTCGGCCAAATCCCGTTTACTGCCCTACACCTTGTAGGTAATATAATATTTTCGCTTTTGGTTAGTCCCGTTCTCTATAGATTTCTAATGCGACCTCAACGGTTGAGGCAGAACATACCGGAAATTTCTTTATTACCAAAACCAATAATTATTTAAATTCATATGAAAAATAAAAAATATAAAGCATTTATACATATTCAAAAACGTGATGGCATGGTCGTTCCATTTGATGAAAAGCGTATTGTGAGAGCTATCTTGCGTGCTATGAATGTAGCACAAGAGGGTGACGAACAAAAAGCATCATTAGTAATGGAAAAAGTACTCGATGCGCTGTTGGCAATAAAAAAAGAACGAAAACAAAAAATATTTATTCCGAGTGTTGAAACTATCCAAGATATTGTCGAGAACCAACTCATTGTCGCTCAATTTTCTCAGACGGCCAAAGTATATATTCTCTACCGCAAAGAACGTTCGCTTGTGCGCGAAAAAGTTGGCTTTGTCCCAGAGCGGATCAAAGAACTTGCAGCAGAAAGTAAAAAGTATTTTCGTAACCCGCTTGCTGAATTTGTTTATTATCGTACATATTCCAAATGGATCGCCGAGGAAGGACGACGTGAGGTGTGGGTGGAAACAGTCGACAGATATATGAGCTTCATGAAAGAAAATCTTGGCTCTGGGCTTTCGGAAAAAGAATATGGGGAAGTTCGCGAAGCTATCTTGAAACAAGAAGTTATGCCCTCCATGCGTCTTTTCCAATTTGCTGGAAAAGCAGTACGTCGAACAAATGTCTGTGCATATAATTGTTCATTTATTGCTCCGCGCACCTTCCAAGATTTTGCCGAAATTATGTATATCTCAATGTGCGGTACTGGCGTGGGGTGGAGTGTTGAGAGCGAAAACATTCAAGCATTGCCTCAAATTATTCGTCAAACAGGTAAAAAACTTTCAACCTACACTATTCCTGATACCAAAGAAGGCTGGGCAGATGCATTAACTCTTGGAATGAAAACATGGTTTGAGGGTAATGATATTGTCTTTGATTATTCATTTATTCGTCCAGCTGGTTCGCGCCTCAAAACAATGGGAGGTAAAAGTTCTGGACCAGAGCCACTTCGTTCGCTTCTTGAATTCACTCGCGAGCGTATTCTTCGAAAACAAGGAAGGCATTTATTAAACCTTGATGCACATGATATTATTTGTAAAATTGGCGAATGCGTTGTTGCTGGAGGTGTACGTCGTAGTGCCATGATCTCACTTTCTGATTTTGATGATGACGCCATTCGTGATTCAAAAAAAGGACAATTCTACGTCGCAGAGAGTCAGCGTATGCTCGCTAATAATTCGGCCATATATCTTGAAAAACCACGAGCTGAAGAATTTCTCGATGAATGGATCGCACTTATGAAAAGTGGTTCGGGTGAGCGAGGAATCTTCAATCGAGGTGGGCTTATAAAAACATTACCAAAGCGTCGACTCAACCAGTGGAAAGGCAAAATATATCCATCGTGGGGTACAAATCCATGCGGAGAAATAATTTTGCAATCAAAGCAGTTTTGTAACTTAAGCGAGGTAATTGCGCGTGCAGAAGACACGGAAGAGACATTATTAAAAAAAGTTCGTATTGCTACGATCCTTGGCACATATCAATCTACTCTTACATATTTTCCATATCTTTCTCGCGAATGGAAACAAAATTGCGAGAAAGAGTGTCTACTTGGAGTGTCAATTACTGGTCAATGGGATTCAAAAGTTGCGCGTGACCCAGAAGTGCTCAAAAAACTAAAAGTGTCAGCAATTGAGGTAAATAAAAAATTTGCCAAGCGGTTAGGAGTTAATCAATCAGTCTGCGTTACATGCGTGAAGCCATCAGGCACCGTTTCGCAAACAGTGGACTGTGCTTCTGGCATGCATCCACGTCACGCGCCTTATTATATTCGGCGTATCCGAATTTCTGCCACCGATGCATTATTCAAAATGTTGCGTGATCAAGGAGTACCCTATTCACCTGAAGTAGGACAAACAATGGAAAATGCCACTACCTTCGTTTTTGAATTTCCCGTGAAAGCACCCGATGATGCGATTTGTCGGGACGATATAAATGCGATCAAACAACTTGAACACTGGAAAATAGTCAAGGAATATTTTACCGAACATAATCCGTCGGTAACTATTTCTGTTGGTGAAGACGAATGGATCAAAGTCGGTAACTGGGTATATGAAAATTGGGATATTGTTGGTGGACTTTCATTCCTCCCGCGTTCGAATCATATATACCAACTTGCACCATACGAAACAATTACAAAGCAACACTATGAGGAAATGTTGAAAAATATAGAGCACTTAGATTTTTCCAAGATTGTTACCTATGAGGTCGATGACGAAACTGATGTAAAGCGTGAGCTTTCCTGCGTAGCAGGTGTATGCGATATTACTTAAAAATATGCTCTACACACGAAAAGGAGATAATGGAACGACAAAACTTTTTAATTGTCCACAAGGCAAGAGGCTTTCTAAAAGCACTGTTGTATTCGAAGCACTTGGCACTCTCGATGAGCTAAACTGCTCGCTTGGTTTTGCCGTGGCACTTGCCAAAAAATCACACAGTACTTTAGAAATGTCCGGACAGAAAACGGAATACGTGACCATTATCGAACATTTGCAAAATACTCTTTTTATTATTCAAGCTGAACTCGGAGGTGCTAATAAGCACCCAAGCAAGGTGGACGTAGATTTTGCAGAATTTATTGTCGCCGAGATTGAAAAGGTTTTACCGCCAGTGACATCATTTATTGTCCCAGGCGGTGGCGAAATAGGAGCATATCTTGATGTTTGTCGAACTATCGCTCGAAGAGCTGAGCGAAGTGTAATAAAAGTATTTGAGGAAGACAAGCAATTGATTGTTGAATGTAGCGTTGGTGAAATAACTCTGCAATTTCTTAATCGGCTTTCAAGTGCGCTGTACGCCCTTGCGCGATTTGCAAACTATCAAGGTGGATTTCTAGAACATCCGCCTGGGTATGGATAGTAGAAGATAGTGCCAGTTTAAATTTAATAATTCGTGATCAGGGAAGAGAGGTTTGAATCCTCCACAGTGCCGCTACGGTAAAAGTCCGAACACTGATCCGAGTAACGGAACGAAAGTTCCATCCCGAGCAGGAATATTCCCACATATTATATGTGAGGTTAATACTTCCTTTGACGGAAGTATTTTAGTATGAATATGAAAAAAATTTTACAAAAACTATATATAGAAATGATTGCTGTTATTCTTCTGGTGGGAATTTTTTTTGCATTTCATTTTATTATACCTGTTGTAAAAAATACTAAAAACGAAACTTCTCCGCAATCGACAACCTTAATCATAGAATCTAAAAAAACAGAATCTCTCCAAAACATTTCTTTCGAAAAAACGAAATCGCTTCAGCAGTTTACACTTATAGCTGGAGATACGACTATACAGATTCCGTTTTCCCATGGAGGGACGCTCTACGATGCCCTCCTTGCCACTAAACAAAAAGGGGCATTATCTTTTTCTGGCGTAAAATATACTGGTCTTGGATTCTTTATAACTGATATTGGCGCGCTTCATCAAAGTAATGGAAAATATTTAATCTACTTTATTAACGGTACGGAAGCATCTGTCGGTGTTTCCTCATATGTTCCCAAGGACGGTGATATCGTTCTGTGGAAACTTAAATAATATATATGAATAATATAAAAACAAAATTCGCATTATTTTTTTTAGCAATTTTACTTTGTGTTCCGGTGACTTTTATACACGCCGATGATACAACTACCATAGTAGTGCCCGACATTACTCCACCAGTCATTACATTACTTGGCAATACAACAGTTTCAATTCAACAAGGTGCAACATATATTGACGCTGGAGCGACTGCAAATGACAATATTGACGGTGATATTACCTCTAAGATTGTTGTTGCTAATTTAGTAAACACAGCAATTCCTGGTAGTTATACAATTAATTATACTGTAAATGATGTCGCAGGGAATGTAGCAATTTCGGTTATTAGAACCGTTACCATAACTCTGCCGCCTCCTGCCCTGATTGAAACAATCTTTGTTCGTAATGGTGATACAATTGTATATCAAGGTACCATAAATCTTCCCTCAACGGGAACCGTAAGTATCACCGACAATCAAGGCACCGTACATTTAGTCAACGCAAAAAGTGTTCTTGGACTTTTGTATTCAATTAGCCAGACGAGTAATTCATTTTCTCTTTCCAATATTCAATATTATAGTTCATTCGGGGCATTGTATCTCAAATGCCTCACACCTACGAGCGGGACACAGGCCTGTGACAATTGGCAATATGTGGTGAATGGTATAGCTCCTTCAACTGGAATGGATACCTTTATCCTTACTGGTGCTGAGACAATTAATTTATATTTTGGTTCTCCGCGCCAAGTGATTTTTAATACGACCTCCATTATCGCAGGAGGATCATTTATTGCAACTGCACAAAAATATAATTATCTTGACAATACTTGGATCTCGCTTTCGGGTGTAACTATAGGGGTAACTGTACCAAACCCAAATGATCCGTACAACCCTACTATTGTCACTTCGCAAGCAGTTGATACAAATGGAAACGCAACGCTTACTCTCGCAACTGCAGGCACATACACTGTTGGTATTTCCGAAGACTATTATTTCCCTTCATATGCTGTGACCGTAACTGCACCTACGTCTACCATAGTAGTACCTGATACCACTCCACCAGTCATTACATTACTTGGCAATACAACAGTTTCAATTCAACAAGGTGCAACATATATTGACGCTGGAGCGACTGCAAATGACAATATTGACGGTGATATTACCTCTAAGATTGTTGTTGCTAATTTAGTAAACACAGCAATTCCTGGTAGTTATACAATTAATTATACTGTAAATGATGTCGCAGGGAATGTAGCAATTTCGGTTATTAGAACCGTTACCATAACTCTGCCGCCTCCTGCCCTGATTGAAACAATCTTTGTTCGTAATGGTGATACAATTGTATATCAAGGTACCATAAATCTTCCCTCAACGGGAACCGTAAGTATCACCGACAATCAAGGCACCGTACATTTAGTCAACGCAAAAAGTGTTCTTGGACTTTTGTATTCAATTAGCCAGACGAGTAATTCATTTTCTCTTTCCAATATTCAATATTATAGTTCATTCGGGGCATTGTATCTCAAATGCCTCACACCTACGAGCGGGACACAGGCCTGTGACAATTGGCAATATGTGGTGAATGGTATAGCTCCTTCAACTGGAATGGATACCTTTATCCTTACTGGTGCTGAGACAATTAATTTATATTTTGGTTCTCCGCGCCAAGTGATTTTTAATACGACCTCCATTATCGCAGGAGGATCATTTATTGCAACTGCACAAAAATATAATTATCTTGACAATACTTGGATCTCGCTTTCGGGTGTAACTATAGGGGTAACTGTACCAAACCCAAATGATCCGTACAACCCTACTATTGTCACTTCGCAAGCAGTTGATACAAATGGAAACGCAACGCTTACTCTCGCAACTGCAGGCACATACACTGTTGGTATTTCCGAAGACTATTATTTCCCTTCATATGCTGTGACCGTAACTGCACCTACGTCAAGTAGTGGTCCAAGTAGTGGAGGGAGTGGTGGAATGGCAATTTCATTTCCTCCATTCAATGTTCCAAACGCAATTGCATATCTCACTAGTGTCCAAAGTTCTGATGGCTCGTTTGGTGCTAGCGATATGTATACCGATTGGGCAGCTATTGCGCTTGGTGCAGCTAATATTTCCGGTTCCGTTAAAACAAATCTTTTAAACTATATATCATTACACAACACAGTAAGTTCACTTCTTACTGATAATGAACGTCGTGCGATGGCATTGCTCGCACTCGAACAAAATCCATATTCATTTAATGGCACAGATTATATTGCCCCAATTGTAAATTCATTTGATGGTGTGCAGTTCGGCGATCCATCGCTCCATAATGATGACATTTTTGCCCTTATTCCACTTGCCAGCGTGGGCTATACGGCCAATGATTCAATTATTGCTAAAGATATTGCATTTATTGTTGGAAGACAAGAATCTGACGGATCATGGAATAAAACACCTGACATGACTGCATCTGCTATTATGGCCATTAAACCATTTAACTCTGTTGATGGAGTATCTGCTGCTCTCGCTAAAGCTACTGCATATCTACAAAATGCTCAAAAAAGCGATGGTTGCTTTGGCTCAATATATTCCACGAGCTGGGTAATACAAGCTATGAGTACTCTTGGTGTATCGTGGACAAATAATGGTAATGGAGTCACCAATTGTCTTGCCACACATCAAACGAGTGATGGTGCGGCACTTGCATTATCGGAAACTTTACAAAACAGAATTTGGGCGACAAGTTATTCTATTCCTGCAGCCCTTGGAAAGTCATGGAATGCAATTATGCATTCGGTTACAAGACCGGTTTTGCAAATTATATCCTCCGACAATGGAAGTGTAATTGAGAAAATATCCCTAATACCATTAATTATTCTAGAAGAAATAGTTACGCCGACTATTTTGTCAACAATCGCGCCATCTCCTCAAAAAACATCTACTACTATAGTTGTATCACCAAAATTACTTGCGTCTGTTACACCTGCGTTAATACCCGAAGCGATCAAAACCGAAAATACTATTCAGGAAAAAACTTTATCTGACCACGAATCTAAAAGTATTGAAATATCACCACATCACAATCTTTTAGCAACAGCAGAAAAAAGTGGAACAGATGTGCCAATACCAGTTGCCGTGGGATTGGTTATTTCATCATTGTTCTTGGCTTCTTTTGCTTTTCGCTTTATTGTAAAACCATAGCTTGCACTATATTCGTGCATTTTGCTTTGGCTTGTTGTATACTATTAAAATTATGATACCATCGCTTAAAAAATTAAAGAAAATAAAACAACCACTTCCGCGTACTGCGTATCGAAAAAATGCAGAAACCTATAAGATTCTCGCAAATTCAAAGCGTCTTGAAATTCTTAATCTTTTACGTGAGCAAGAAATGTCGGTTGAGGATCTTATTAAAACACTGGGTGTATCAAAGGCTAATGTTTCCCAACATCTTGCACTTTTGCGCCATGCACATTTAGTGACTGTGCGCCGCGAAGGCCTCAATGGCTACTACAACATCATTGATCCGCGTATTGTTGAACCATGCCGAATTTTACATCAGCTTTCACTTGGAAAAAAACCTAAAAACTTTATTAAAAATAAATATTAAAATATATGGAAATAAAAAAAATACAAACAGACTATATAAAAATTATAAAAAACACGCTAATTATCTCTTGTTTTATTGCTGTTATTAGTTTTTTTATTTATTCTTTTATTCAATATAAAAAAACCGACATTGAAGAAAAGGGGTTAATTGTTTGTGCGAATGAAAATACAAATACAAACTCAGATACAAATTCAAGTGAGAAATGTTTTTGGAATGCCCATATTCATACTTATATTCCAATAAAAATTTGTGACACATCTTATTCTTTATCTAAATTTAAAGGACCTCTTAATAAAATTCACGCTCATGGAGATGAAAATGTTATCCATTTTCATAACAAAATTCCTTTTGATAAAAAAACAAATAAATTTTTAGAGACGCCATTAAAATTAAAAAATATTTTTAAAGATTTAGAACTCCCATTTAGTACTAATAGTCTCCTAGGCAAGAAAGATGGCGAGCTATGTGGTAATGTTATAGCTAATTGGAAATTTTTTGTGAATGGAGTATCCCAATCTGATTGGGAAAATTATGAATGGAAAGATCGTGATATAATATTTTTTGTTTTTAGTTCCCAAAGTAAAGAAAATATAGAGCAAGAAATCAATAATAACCCTTTAAAATTTCCTTCTTTTGGGACAGAGTAGGGTTGGGCAGAATTTGAAATCTCGCCAAAAGACAAAAGCCGAGGAAAATGGAAATCCAT
>CAYHON010000018.1:0-12766 GCA_964358425.1 uncultured Candidatus Saccharibacteria bacterium
CGCAGTCCGGATTTTCGTCAAAAAAAGTTCGGATTTTAACCAAAAGGTACCGCCAGAATTCGACGGCTATAAAATCAAAAAACACGGGTTAAAGAATTTTATGCCTAAAAATATTTTACTTTTTAATACAAACTGTATCACCCCGCCGAGTCCGCTTTAATCATTTGGATTTTGCTCAAAATACAATTAAACCCCGGGGGTAAATTTTCCGTTAATTTTAAAATCTCATTTCAAAAATAAGACTAAGACTCTGTGAAAAAGAGGTTAGTTATATCCTCAAAAAAAGTAAGCGGGCCCGGAGACTGCGGCTCGCGATTTTTGGCGACGGCTCCTTGGTGGTAACTGCCCCGCGCGGCTGGCCGGAAAGCGCTGTGGAAAAATTTATTATCCAAAAATCAGCTTGGGTTTTGGACAAACTGGAGCATTTCAAGAAATTCCCGGGCAGACGGCCCCTGACCAAAGGGGAGAGAGAAAAAGCCTTCGCCGAGCATAAAGAAAAAGCTCTCGCTTTAGTCCAAAACCGCATTGAATATTTCAACAATATTTACGGATTTAAATACCATAAAATCAGCATCAAAAACCAAAGGACTCTTTGGGGGAGCTGTTCCCGCAAGGGCAATTTAAATTTTAATTACAAAATAGCGCTCCTGCCTCCGCAATCCGCCGACTATATTATAGTCCACGAGTTATGTCACCTGCAGGAATTCAACCATTCGCGCAAATTTTGGGATCTGGTAGTCAAAGCCATCCCTGCTTATCGGGAAGTGAGGAAGACTTTGCGCAAAACAAACGTAAGTTTTTATTTCGACGCAAGGCGAGTGAAATGAAAAGTAAGCTTTTCATTTCCGAGCCGTAGCTAAGAAACAAAGGGTTTAATACCCTTTATTAAGTAAAAAACGCGGATAAAAAAATCCCCGGCGCGTTGGCGCGGAGACTCGTTGGTCTTCAAAAAAATCAGGAACGAATGAGTAGAATATGCTCGCCGACCGGAGTGTAGTCTTGCCGGCAGACATCGTTGAAATGAACATGGTCAGCCACTTCAACCTCACCCAATTCTAGATAGGCGATGGGGCGACAGACACCCTGTTGCGACGAGAAGTAGAAGCCATCTTCTCTTTTTTCCACTACCATGCGGAGCGGGTAACCGGCGTGGGTATGCGGCTCTAAAATCCTTTGCCGGCAAGCCGAGCATACTCGCCTGATTTTAGGCGCCTGGGCAGGCTCCGGTCCGCCGTAGCCGTCCGGCGAATGACTTTTCCGGACAAGAATATAAGAAAGTTTGTCTTTAACTACCAAATGGCGGCATTCCGCGCAGGGAGCCCGTCCTTCCTGCTCCCATTTTTCCCATTGCTTTTCGGTCAGCAGGCGGTTGTGGTCATTGGCCGAAACGTCTCGAGCCCTAATACGTTTAGCCAGGTCCGTCCTAAGCTCGACGATTTTTCGGTCATCAACACCGATTGCCACCCGCAGGACTTCCAGTTCTTGGCTCATTTTGTCCCTCCTTTTTTTACTGTCGGAGTTACCGAGTTCTTAGAAAAAATATCGTCCATGAAAATAAACATCAGCGCGACGACCACCGCAGGTACGATAACTTCGCTCCCCTTGAAAGCCCGGTGAAAAATGGGGTCAAATCCGTACTGACCCGCCAGCACCGCCCAAACGGCGCACGCAACCACAACAAGCAACAACGCCACGTCTCTCATGACCTCTCCTTTTCGCTTTAGGAAAATATTAAAGGTTTAAACATCTACTTCCGTAATACTCCTCTCTGTCGGCTCAGTAAACCACATATCGAAGTGAGACTTCGATATGGGAGTATTAAGTACTGCAAGCTTGTTTTTCTGGTATGATGAGGCTAAGTTATAAGTATACATATGTACACTCCCGTTGAAGAAATAAAATCGCGGCTGGACATCGCCGAATTTATCCAGGGCTATCTTAAACTGCAGAAAACCGGCCTAAATTACAAAGCGCCCTGTCCGTTCCACGGAGAAAAAACTCCGTCTTTTTTCGTGTCTCCGGCGCGCCAAATCTGGCACTGCTTCGGCTGCGGGCGAGGAGGAGATATTTTCAAATTCGTGATGGAGCTGGAGGCGCTGGATTTCGCCGAGGCCTTGAAAATGCTCGCGCAAAAAGCGGGCGTCAAGCTAAGGCGCGAGGACCCCGCGGCGTATTCCGAAAAAAACCGGCTGTACGACATCTGCGAATCGGCTACTTTGGTTTTTCAAAATTCGCTTACTGCCTCGCCGTCCGTAAAAAATTATCTGCAAAAAAGGGGAGTATCCGAAAATTCGCAAAAAGAATTCCGGCTGGGGTTTGCCCCGCAAAGCTGGGATTTTTTACTGCGCGCGCTTACCGCCAAAGGTTTTAAAAAAGAAGAAATAGAAAAAGCGGGCCTCGCCATAAAATCCGAAGACAAGGGTTCCCATTACGACCGCTTCCGCTCGCGGATTATGTTCCCCATTGCGGATGCCAACGGCCGAGTAGCGGGATTTAGCGGGAGGATATTTGAAGAAAGCGGAACGAGGCCCACTTCCGCCAAGGCTCCGGACGGGCAAGCCAAATACGTAAACACTCCGGCTACATCTATATATGACAAGTCCGGCATCCTCTACGGCTTCCATCTGGCCAAGCAGGACATCCGCGCCAAAAACGAAGTGGTGGTGGTGGAGGGGCAAATGGACTGCCTGATGTCCCAACAGGCAGGAGTGAAAAACACGATTGCGGTCTCCGGCACCGCGCTCACGGGCCAGCAGTTAAAAATCCTGCGCCGTCTCTGCGGGACTATCGTCAGCTCTTTTGACACCGATGCGGCCGGGGACTCGGCCACCAAGCGCTCACTCGCGCTCGCCTCCCAGTTTGAGTTTGAAAGGCGGATAGCGGTCATCCCTTCGGGCAAGGACCCCGCGGATACGGTTCTGGAAAATCCTCCGGCGTGGGTGTCGGCCGTGACGCAGGCCAAACCCGTCGTGGAATATTTTTTTGAAAAAACTTTTCGTGAAAAAAATTCCAATCACATCAACGGCAAAAAAGAAATTTCCTCCATCCTCCTGCCGTATATCGCGGAGATTACCAATGAAATAGAAAGATCCTACTGGGTGCGGGAAATCTCGCGCCGGCTGGAGGTAGGGGAGGAGTCGGTCTGGCGAGAGCTCGGCAAAGGATCCAAAGCCGGCTTCGCCTATTTGGAACCCCGAAATTCCCCGGAGATACAAAAAATACCCCTGCGACGAGATTTGATGGAGGAGCGTCTGCTGATTCTAATGCCCCTCGTGCCGCCGGAGGTCCGCGACCGGGAGCTGGAAGGACACCATCTTATTTTTTCCTCCGCCACCAACAGTGAAATTTTTACGATTTTGAAAAACGGAATACCACATCTCACTTTCACGCCAGACATCCAAGCCCAATTAGAGATGCTTAAATTCAAAGGAGAGGTGCTCTCTGGCATCACCCAAAATCTGGAGGAGGATTTTAAAGCGTGCAAAAAAGAATTGGAAAGAGCGTCCATCAAAGAAGAGCTGGCGCGCCTCGGCCGAGATATAGAGATTAAAGAGAAAACCGGAACCCAAGTGGAGGTGGCCTCCCTCCTGCAAAGTTTTAAGGAGCTGTCGGTTAAGTTAAAAATACTGAATGAAGAAGGACCCCGCCAAACATAGACAGCCCCCCATCCGGCTGATTTTTCTGAAAGTCCTTATTCTGCTCAATGCTGCTGTGTTTCTGGGCCTGTTTACAATTAGTCTTTTTTAAAATATAGTGTTATAAACAATTCGTATTCTTATAGACTGTCTTTTATATGCTCAAATCTAAAAAGAAAATCTCCCGTGCCAAAACAGAAGCCAAAAAACCGACCAAGAAACCCTTCAGGACGGGGTCTAAAAAACCGGCCCACATAAAACTACCGGCTCCGGAAGAAAAAAAACTCACCAAAAAAGAGGCGGCGGAGCTGGCCCAGAAAAATATTATGTCTCTGCTCAAGCGCGGGCGGGAACGCGGTTTTGTGACCTACTCCGAAATACTTTATTATTTCCCAACCATCGAGGACGACGTGATGCTCCTGGAGGACCTTTACGCCAAATTAGAACAGGAAAATATAGAGGTGCTGGAGACCCGGGAATTTTTGGAGGAGGAGCCCAAAAAAACTCCGGGAAGACAGGGTACGGAGCGTGGTGAGCACAGTGGCGCCAATGTCAAAAAAACCCGCGAGCACCGCAAAAAAGAAGACGCGATTGATTTTGACCAGCTGTCCCAGGACTCGGTGCAGATGTATCTGCGCGAAATCGGCAAGATTTCGCTGATAAACGCGGACGAGGAAAAGGAGCTCGCCCGGCGCATTGAGAAAGGGGATGAGGAGGCGCGCAAAAAACTGACCCAGGCCAACCTGCGCCTGGTCGTCTCCATCGCCAAGCGCTATGTCGGACGCTCCCCGCACCTGACTCTTTTGGATTTAATCCAGGAGGGTAACATCGGACTTTTCAAAGCCGTAGAGAAATTTGATTACCGCCGGGGCTATAAATTTTCAACCTACGCGACCTGGTGGATACGGCAGGCCATCACCCGCGCGCTCGCCGACCAGGCGCGCACCATCCGTATCCCCGTGCACATGGTGGAGACTATTTCTAAATACCAACAGATTAAACGACGTCTCCTACAGGATTTGGGACGCGAGCCGTTGCCCGAGGAGATCGCCGCCGAGATGAATTTGGATCTTGAAAAAGTGCATCACATTGAAAAAATATCCCAGGACACGGTCAGCCTGGAGGCGCCGGTGGGAGATGACGACGAGGATTCGGTCTTGGGAGAATTTATCGTGGATGAAAAAACCCTGTCGCCGTCGCAGGTAGCCGCGCGCCGGCTCCTGCGCGACCATCTGATGGCGATTATCCGCGAGCTTACTCCGCGGGAGCAGAAAATATTATCTATGCGTTTCGGGCTGGACGACGGCATTACCCACACGTTGGAGGAAGTGGGAAGCGAGTTCGGGGTAACGCGCGAGCGGATAAGACAAATCGAAGCCAAAGCGCTGGAGCGTATCCGCACGCATAGTTTGTCCAGAAAATTGGAAGGTTATTAGCTCGCAAAAAATAGAAAAAAAACTCAAGGTTATCCACACCTCATTTTTAAGGGGTAGTTTTTGTGCTCTCATCTGGTAGGCCGAATCTCTAATAGGATTGATTTTAGGTAAGAAAAAAGGGAAGATAAGTTGGTGAAAGTATCTAAAGGAAACAACTACGCTTTTATAGACAGCCAGAATGTCCACAAAGGAATTCAAAATTTGGGGTGGTTTTTGGATTGGCGACGGTTTCGCGTTTATCTTGCCGATAAATACATGGAAAAGACGGCGTAAAAGGCAATGTAGACGCAGATTTAGTTTTGCAGGCAATGATTGATTATCAAAATTATGACAGAGCGGTGCTCGTAACAAGTGATGGCGATTTTTATTCTCTTGCCCGTTATTTATATGACAACAATAAACTTGAAGGCGTATTAAGTCCGCACATAAAAACATGCTCAAGTTTGTTAAGAAAGTCAGCGCGGGAAAAGATGTTTTATATGAATACTCTTGCAAATAAGATAGGAAAAAGAAAAAGCACCGCCTAAGGACGGAACCTTAAGAAGTGCTTTTCCATGTGTATGCTTCCATGGTAGCAAATCTAAAAACAATGTCAAGCCCAAAAAAAGAAAAGGCCCTAAAAGGACGAAACCTTAAGGGGCGATCTTTTCCGTTGGAGATACTCTACCAGTATAGCAAGCCCCCCCACCCTTGTCAATGTATGCGGATAGTTGCGGGAATTTTTTCTACTATCTGCTTTAGTAGTATAATATAAGCATATGAATACGAAAACCGCCCCATCGCTCTCTCTCGTTAAAGACCCCGCCGATAGAATTAAATTATTCTACCCCCACACCAAAAATTTTGGTGTGGGGGTCTACCAACTTTTGCGTTGGTAGTTTGAAATTAAGTATCTAATGCGCGGGGTTAACAATCACACCAAAGGTGTGATATAATACAATCCATGATCAACAAATCTAAAAATAACAAGAAAATGCGCGTTTCAATGGACGTGGACCGTGTCTTAGTGGACAGTACGCGGCATGATTCTGCAGCATCACATAATTTTGCTAAATCAAAAAAATCACTTAAGAAGTCTGTTTATGGTGAGTCGCAGCGAACCATGAGTGAATCTGAATTTTGGAAAAGAATTGCTTTAAAACAGCAGGTGCTTCTTCATGCAAAAAACAAAACATAAAAACATACGGAAAGGAGACGTGTGGCTTATTGAGCGAGGCGGGGACTATCGGAGAATCAGTCGCCCGCGGAGTGCGGGATTACCTGATCAAAAGCAGTTGGCACCTGACCGACGTCGTGCAAAAAGTAAAAACAAGTTTGAATCTTTAAAAGTCCTTTATTTTTTTACAAAAAGGACAAAAATCCCAGCACCCTTTGGGCAAACCTCTCTCGGCGGCGGACTCCGGCCAGCTGGGCCAGCAGTATTTTGTGGCGCCGGGCATCGCGGTCGTAAGATACACCCCGCACTATCTTCTCGTCTATTTGCCTGTTCAGATTGCTAAGCTCTCGGGAGACTATATGTACCATTTGATTTTTAGACATTGTAGTGTGAATTAATTTATTGATACTTTCTTATGACCGCTCGCACCACCGCCCCTATCTTCAGACTATGCTCCGGAAAAATCGGCTTGTAGCGTCGGTTGGCCGGCTCCAGATAATATTTTTTACTCTTCATCCGCAGATATTTCAGAGTCCATTCGCCGTCCACCTCCGCCACCACAATATCTCCAGGGCGGGGATTGTCGGACTTCTCGGCGAGTACCATATCCCCCTCGGCGATATGCGCCTCTATCATGGAATCTCCTTTTACTTTCAAGATAAAAGTTTTTTCTATGTCTTCTATCAGCAGCTCATCCAGACTTATCGTATCCAGCACCTGCTCCTCGGCCGGAGAGGGGAGACCCGCCTCCACCAGCCCCAGCATCGGCACCTCTCCGAATAGTTTTCTCGGCACCATCTTGCCTTCAGTATCTTTTTCCACCACCCCGCTCTCCACCAGCTTGTTTATCAGTTTATAGACCGCGTTTTTGGATCTGAATCCCAGCATCCGCATTATCTCCTTGTAGCCCGGCATCCGCTTATGCTCGCGGTAGAAATTTAATATCTTGTTTTTGTATTCGTCATTCATATCTATATGATAAGTGAACTATGGTTCACCAAGCAAGAGCGTGCCTGTGGAAAAGTCTATTTTGTTGACAACAAGCCTCAAAAATTTCAGAAAATATAAAAGCCGCCTCGGACACTCGAGGCGGCCTTTTACAACACTCCAAATATTTTCAGCCCTATAATTTCTCTATTTCCTTCAAATCGTGATCCGGGACATAGAGCAAGACGACTCCCAGGATTATCCCGCCCAAAGCGGTCCAGATATGACTTCCGCCGAATACTTGCAGGTCCAGATAGTCCAGCACATACCATATCCCGCGCCAGACAAGCACCAAGCTGACAACAATCGAGATATTTTTGGTGAAGTATAAAAATAAATTTCTTTTTTTCATGTGGTTATTATAGCATAAAGCGTCCAAAAAGACATTTTACTTTTTGGCCCAAAAACGGTACAATTAAAGCGCTAATAAACTTATACTTTAAAAATATGAAAAGGGGTATTATCTTGGCCGTTTTGCTTGCTTTGGCTGTACCTTTGATAGCCAGCGCCCAAAATGGGGATTTTTAAGCAATTTAGGTTAACCTATGTTAACTATTGACAGGTTGGTTAACATAGACTATACTTAGGCCATGAACAAAGAATTTTTTTCTACCGGTGAAGTAGCGAAATTACTGGGCATAAGCCGCATAGCGGTTTTTAAAAAGATTAAGTCGGGCGACATAAAGGCCTTGAAAATAGGCCGTAATTTTGCCGTAGACAAAAAAGATTTGCCGGAGGTGCTTGGCGCGGTATTGAAAAAAGCTCAAAAACAAGAAATAGAAGAGGCTGTCAGAAAAACAGTTAAAGAATACAGCGAAACTTTAAAGTTGCTGGGCAAAGAATAATACAAATGAGATCTTTAACGATTACCGAGGTGGAATATATGGCCCATAGTTTGGCCCGTGAAATTATGACCTGGGATGAGCCGATTCCCGATTTTGGCACACGCCGTCCGCATATTCTTGAGAGATGCCTCATAGCGCCATTCCAGTCGTTTGGAGGCAAAAAATTATATAAAGGACTTATCGGAAAGGCCGCAATTCTTTTTTATCTTATGGTAAAAAATCATCCTTTTCAAAACGGCAACAAACGTATCGCCACAACCGCGATGCTTTATTTTTTATATAGAAACAAGAAATGGTTAAGGGTTGATAACCAAGAATTATATAATTTTGCAAAGTGGGTGGCGGAATCAAATCCAAAACTAAAAGGGGAGACGGTTCAGGCAACGGAAAAATTTATTAAAACGTATTTAGTGGACTACGAGAATTAGGAAAGCGAAGCTCGGCTTAATTCTTTTGGGTGAATTCCCGACCGGAGAAATATTTACCGGCGGAGCTTTATTCCGCTGTGGTTTTCCCGGATGCGCAATCGAAAGATCTTCCGTGATTTAGACAAAGAGTCCGCCAGAGCGGCTTGCATCAATCCAAGATAGCTAAGAAAGAATACAATCAAGGCAAGGCAAGGCAAGGCAACCCATTGTCTTTTTTTGGTTACGCTAACAACATCCTTACAAACTGGAGTTTGTAAGGATGAGTTTTGTGTGGTGCTGTATCGTCAACTACTGATAATTCAGTTAAGCATCCAGATTGCATAGTTTAAGTACATCGCAAAACTTACCCAGAGAATGTACGGCACGAGCAAGTATGCTACCGGCCGGGAGATTTTGGCAAAAGCGGTGATCGTGGCAAGGATGGCGAGCCAGAGGAATACAATTTCAATCAATGCGCCACCCGGCCTGAGATGGACATGACCCCTTTTCTTATCTTATTTTAGCAGAAATATTTGCGGAATCATACGAGATGTCTTATGAAGTGGAAATCTTGAGAAATAATTTTTCATATTCGGTTATCATTTTTTCTGACCTGAAAGTTTCTTCTACGTACTTGCGGCAAAAGCTACGGTCAATTTGATCAATTTTCTTAGTCGCTTCAACCATTTCTTTAATAGTATCTACAACGAAACCAGTTTTACCATCTATAATAATTTCTGGTACGGAACCTCTCCGAAAAGCCACTACTGGCGTACCGCAAGCAAGCGCTTCAATCATAACTAAGCCAAATGGTTCTTCCCATGTAATAGGAAACAGTAGACAGTATGCATTTTTAAAATATTCGACTTTGGTCAAAAAATCAACTTCGCCAACATACCGTATAAATGTCCCGTCGACAAACGGTTCAACCTCACGCTGGTAAAATATGCGGTCAATAGGATCAATCTTAGCCGCAATAATCAAAGGGGTGCCGGTTTGTTTGGCAACCGCGATTGCTTCGAGAATCCCTTTCTTACGCATTATTCTGCCGAGAAATAGAAAATAATTTCCCTTTTTGTTCTCTACAGAAAACTGGTCTATCGGAATCGCATTATAAATTACCTGTGTATTAGGAATAAAAGACACGCGGCTTCTCTGATTCTTACTAATAAAAGTCATTGTATGTCTATATAACGACTCGTGGGTTCGGTAATATTCAATATGTTCCGGGATGTCAGTTGTGTTATGAAATGTAAGCACTGCCGGACGGTGTAGACGATCAAGAAGATTTATTTCTTTTCCGTCATCCATCATGCGAAAGATAATCGGCTCATAATGAAAATGAATGACGTCAAACTCTTCTTCATGTTTAAGTACAGCATGTAGTTGCTTCTCTTCCCATGCGCGATTTTCCTCCGAGTGTTCACTGGTTGGATACGGTGAAGATTCGACTCTTGTGATCCCTTCGCCCACGATAGTTGAGCTACCGGCGCAAAATACCGTAACAGAATGATGACGTTCTGCTAGCCCATGTGCAAGAAGATCTACTATAACCTCAATCCCTCCGTATTTTTTGGGAGGGACCGGAACCATAACTGGAGCAACGATTGCAATTTTCATGTGCGGTATTTCTTAATCAGCGATTGATAAACCTCAACATATTTTTTTGCCATACTCGAAAGGTCAAAACGTTCTTCAGCCTCTTTTCTCACAGCGGTTCTTGAGAGTTGATTAATGCTTGATGCCGCCTTAATGAAGGCTTCGGAATCATTAGCAATAAATCCCGTTACCCCGTCACGCAATACTTCCGGAACAGAGCCGTTATTAAGCGCCACGACCGGCGTACCGCAAGCAAGCGCTTCAATCATAACTAGGCCAAAAGCTTCATTCCATCGTGAAGGAAAAAGCAATGCATCCGCTTCACGAATTATGGTAGCCTTTTCCCGGTGCCCAACCTCTCCAATGAAGCGTATATTTTTACCGTCTAATGAAGGCGCTACTTCCTTATCAAAAAATTTCTGATCACTTTCCCTGATCTCTCCGGCTATGGTTAGGGGTATTTTGAGTGTTTTTGCGGTTTTAATTGCGATGTCGACGCCCTTACTTTGCGAAATAGTGCCAAGGAAGACAAATCCTTTTCCATTCCCGCTAAGCCTGGGTTCAAAAGATTCCACATCAATTCCATGATAAACAGTCGCAACATAACGCAACATTGGCGCAAGAATCCGCTGGGAATCGCTTACCGATACAAAAGCCTCTCCACGAAATGTTTCTGCTAAAACTGGAAAATCAGGCGGAGCGCTCGAATGCATCGTCGTAACCATGGGTTCGGGGAGAAGCGGGGCGAACGCGTTAGGGTGAATCCCCATGTGGTTGTGCACGATGTCGAATTCTCTTGCGCTTTTTGCTAATTCAAAGTATGAGAGAAATTCATATTGCTGAATACCATTCCAATTAAATCCCCCGACAAGCTCATACATCGGCCGATCGATAACAGGCACCAGGGTTCCTGTAACTTCAGAACCCGCACAGGCAAAAGTTGTGACATCGTGGCCAAGATTAGATAATCCCTTTGCAAGATTGGCCACAACCAACTCTGAACCGCCATACTTATCAGGCGGTATTTTTTTCCAAAGCGGTGCAAGAAGTGCTATGTTCATATATTTTCAGGGACAAGAAAATGACGGTACTTATGTTCCAAATCTAACACCATATCCCTTGAATATGCCTTAGTGTGGAATATTTTCCAATAAACGTAATAAATGGAAAAAAGCACTAGGGTGGAAATAGAGAATGCGATAATACTGATCATCCTTGTACCCCACAATATCGCCTCAATCATTCCAATAAGAAACCAAAGGCCCAGGATAAGCTCCCTGTACGAATTCTTGAGCAGGCTTGGCATACTGGCGAGTATGAATTTATTTGTTCTCTCAAAAGCAGACTTTGTTCCAAGTAGGAATGCGACCCATGCTTCAGAATAAACAAGCGTCATTCCCATGTGAACAACGAATGCCCTAAAAGCTCGTGT
This sequence comes from uncultured Candidatus Saccharibacteria bacterium, assembly GCA_964358425.1. Taxonomy (GTDB): domain Bacteria; phylum Patescibacteriota; class Minisyncoccia; order Sungbacterales; family HO2-52-23; genus CAYHON01. The sequence goes on from CAYHON010000018.1 coordinate 11,498, forward strand.
AAGCGGTCTATTTTGACGCCGTAACGCTACGATGAAGAGTACAAACTTAGATAGGAGGGTTATAAAAATAGATATTGAGACGATTGTAAGTAAGTGTCTATGAGCTTGGGTAATAGGTACAAAAGGAAGTAAAACAATGGAATAGGCACCGAGTACTGCAAATGGAAAGAAATTCAAATGGTCCCATGCTGTGAAGTGAATAAAAAATCCAATCCAAGATCGGAATGGTATCTTCCCGAAAAGTCTGAATAATGTTCCTAGCGATTGAGCATTTCCAAACGCCCACCGCCTTTTTTGAGTCCGATAGGCTTCAAGGTCGTATGGCATTAAACCATGCCCAACAGAATGTTCAGCATAGATTCCGCTATATCCAGCGGCATTAATTCTCAATCCCACGTCGGCATCTTCAGTAAGCATTTCCCCACGAAAACCGCCTACTTCACTCAATGCCTTTTGCTGATACACGCTCACCGTACCGGTAGATGGAACACAATCGAGATGATTAGCCATATTCATATAAATTTTAAAGAAATGACGGTATTCGTCGGCAATCGGCTGGTTTTCTTTATTGCAATTGCTGTATTGCTGTGGGAATTGAACTAGTGCAATATTCTTATCGGTAAAATAAGAAAGGGCGGTAGTCAAAAAGTCCGGCTCAACTACATAGTCAGCGTCAATGACAGCCACAAACTCGGATTCCGGATTAAGACGTTTGAGCGCATAATTAAGAGCTCCCGCCTTAAATCCGGACAGGTTTTCAACATGAAAAAATTTAAACCTTTTTCCCAATTTCTTTGTAAATTTTTCTACCGGCTTCCAAACGGCTGAATCCTTCGTATTATTATCTATAATAAGTACCTCGAAACGGTCATGTGCTAAATGCGAAAGCGCTTCCAGCGTATTCATAAGAATCGCCGGGGGTTCGTTATAGGCTGGGACAACAACCGAAACCATCGAATGACTTGCCATAGTTTTACGTTTCGGCTCAAAGCGAGGAAATAATGCCACAAAAATCTGCAACGCCGCAAGTAGGACAACTATTGCCGTATTTATACTAAGAATAATACCTGTGAGAACAGGAGCGAAAATAGATACAATTAAAATAGAAATGAAGACTTTTAGCATGATTTTTTCTTAAAAAAACCTGTCCAAAACATATATACCGATTATCCTCTAGGATACACCAAAATAACCGATTTGGCAACTCAGTTTAGGGCACATTCAACCCGCAAGTGCAACACTGAAGGCTTCTAGGGGGGTTAGGTAGTT